>CALYVE010000063.1 GCA_945492935.1 uncultured Lachnospiraceae bacterium | reverse complement strand
CATCAATAACTGCCATTATGCGTTCCTCCATTATGTTTATTGTGAGACTTCCCCTGTCTCATTTGCCGAAATACTACTAATTAAAGTATACTATAAATACTCTTTTTTTTCTATACAAATTTCTTGTATTTTTTACATTTTACACACGTTTTTTGAATACAATTTTACCGTCTGCAACTGTTAAACTTACTTTATCACCTGCAACAATTTTACCCGACAAAATCTCTTCAGCCAAACCATCCTCAATTTCATTTTGAATGGAACGTTTGAGTGGTCTGGCACCATATTTCTTATCATAACCTTTGTCAAAGATATAATTTTTTACGGTATCGCCATATGAAAGTGATATATCCATTTGTTTATATACACGTTTTTTAAGTTCTTTGAGAAGCAAGCTGCTAATTCCCTTAACATCCGTTTTCGATAATGCCCTAAATACAATGATATCATCAATACGATTGATAAATTCCGGCTTAAACATGCGTTTCACTTCTTCCATGACATTCTTCTTCATATCATCATGATCTTTGTCTTCACCGGATTCTCCGGCAAAACCAAGAAGCTTAGGCTCCACAATACGTTGTGCCCCGGCATTACTTGTCATAATTAATACCGTATTCTTAAAATCAACTTTACGTCCTTGCGAATCCGTGATATGCCCATCATCTAATACTTGCAATAAAATATTAAATACATCCGGATGTGCTTTTTCGATTTCATCAAACAAAACTACAGAGTAAGGATTTTTGCGAACCTTCTCCGCCAGTTGTCCGCCTTCATCGAAGCCCACGTAGCCCGGAGGGGAACCTATCATCTTTGACACACTATGTTTTTCCATATATTCTGACATGTCAACACGGATTAATGCATTTTCATTGCCAAACATTGCCTCAGCCAATGCTTTTGACAGCTCGGTCTTACCTACACCCGTTGGCCCCAAGAATAAGAACGAACCAATTGGTCTTTTTGGATCTTTCAGTCCGACTCTGCCTCTTCGAATGGCTTTTGCAACAGCACTGACAGCCTCATCCTGTCCAACAACGCGCTCATGCAATATAGATTCAAGCTTCATTAAACGCTCTGACTCAGACTGCGTAATACGGCTAACCGGAACCTTTGTCCAAACCGATACAACACAAGCAATATCCTCTTCGTCGACAACCATGCCGGAAGATTCTTTTTTGTGCAGACGCTCTTTTGCTTTTTGAAGCTTCTTTTCTGTTTTTTGAATCGCCTTTCTATAGTCAGCGGCTGCTTCAATATCGCCATTTACCAAAGCATCCTCAACCATATCCTGAAGGTGCTTAATTTCTTCTTCGTCCTTTTGCATCGTATTATTCTTCGTAAAAAGTCCCAGCTTCTTTCGCGATGCCGCTTCATCTACTAAATCAATCGCCTTATCAGGCAAAAATCTGTCATTAATATATCGAATTGCATATTCTGCAGCCGCCGAAAGAGCCTCATCCGTAATTTCAACGCCATGATGCATCTCATATTTTGGACGGAGACCTGTCAAGATTTCAATGGTTTCCTCCAAGGAAGGTTCTTCCACATAAACAGGCTGAAAACGACGCTCCAATGCAGCATCCTTCTCAATATATTTGCGATATTCTGTTCGAGTCGTTGCACCAATCATCTGAATTTCCCCGCGTGAAAGTGCAGGCTTTAATATATTCGAAGCATCAATCGCACCTTCTGCGCCACCTGCTCCAATAATTGTATGAAGTTCATCCACAAACAAAATGATGTTTCCCGCAGCTCGAACTTCTGAAATAACCTTCTTAATACGTTCCTCAAATTCACCGCGGTATTTCGAACCCGCAACCATAGCAGAAAGATCCAAAGACATAATACGCTTATCCGCTAATATCTCCGGTACATTACCGGATGCAATCATCTGTGCTAATCCTTCTACGACTGCGGTCTTACCAACACCCGGCTCACCAACCAGACATGGGTTGTTTTTCATTCGTCTGCACAAAATCTGCATAACGCGCTCAATTTCGCTGTGACGACCAATAACCGGGTCCATTTTGTCCCCGGCTGCAGCCTTTGTCATATCTTTGCTAAATTGCTCCAGCATTGTAGCATGTGCCTTCTTTTTGTTTGGTGCAGGGCTCTTCATCGCAACGAATTCCTTCTTTGCCGCTGTACCATCCATGCCACAGGATACCATGACATCCACATATATCTTTTGTAAATTAACGGACTGCGCTCCCAACAAACGAATTGCGACTGTATCGGTTGATTTCAAAATGGAAATAAGCATATGCTCTGTTCCGATTTTGTCACAATGCTGTCTCTTTGCTTCTTTTTCAGCAACAGTAAGTGCCATCTCAAGCTTGTCTGAAAAAAGGGGTTTGTTCATAACCTTTGTCTGTCCTGCCTGAGACTTCACTAAATAGTCATAAAGTGCCTGCTTGGATACACCATTTTCAAGTAAAATCATACTTGCAGAACTTGCCTGATATTTCACAAGTGCATAGAGCAAATGTTCCGTACCGACAAAGTTATGCTTCATCGACTTTGCCGTTTGAATTGCCTCATCCAACACATCTTTTGCCTGGGCTGTATATTCCATTTTCATAGAGAAACCTCCGTAAATTAGGGATGTGTATTTTGCATACCATTTTATTGTTCGTCAATAGCCTTTCCAATATCATGTCTCATATATTTATTGTCGAACGAAATCCACTCTGTTGCCTTGTATGCGTTAGCACGAGCTTCTACCAAATCACTTCCCTTTGCAGTAACGCCAAGAACACGGCCACCGTTTGTTACAATGCCCTTGTCTGTCATCTTGCTTCCTGCATGGAATACATAATATCCTTCTTTATCCTTAAATGTTTCTAATCCATGAATTACATAACCCTTCTCATAGTGTTCCGGGTAACCGTCCGATGCCAAAACAACACAAACCGCTGCCTGGTCCTCAAACTCTAATTCAATTTCATCCAAACGACCGTCAACACACGCTTCCATAACCTCAATAATATCATTCTTCATACGTGGTAATACTACCTGTGTCTCTGGATCACCAAATCTTGCGTTGTATTCAAGAACCTTGGGACCATCCGAAGTAAGCATCAAACCGCAGAATAATACACCCACAAAATCTCTGCCCTCTGCCTTCATGGCATCCATCGTCTTTTGATAGACATTCTCCTTACAAAATGCATCTACTTCATCTGTATAAAACGGACTTGGTGAGAATGTTCCCATGCCACCTGTGTTCAATCCCTGATCGCCATCTTTCGCTCTCTTGTGATCCTGAGCAGAAGCCATAGGTTTAATATGTGTACCATCACAGAAGCAAAGAACCGATACTTCACGACCAGTCATAAATTCCTCGATAACAATCTTGTCACCGGCCGAACCAAACTGCTTGTCAAGCATTAATGTCTTTACACCTGCTTTTGCCTCCTCAAGATTATTACAGATCAATACACCTTTGCCAAGTGCTAATCCATCAGCCTTAAGTACAATCGGCATTTTTGCCGTCTCCAAATAAGCGAGCGCATCCTCCGGATTGTCAAATGTCTCATATGCAGCAGACGGAATACCATATTTCTTCATTAAGTCTTTCGAAAATGCCTTAGAGCCTTCGATGATAGCCGCTTTCTTTGACGGTCCAAACACACGCATGCCGGCTTCTGTAAATGCATCAGCGACACCTGCTACAAGAGGATCATCCGGTCCTACAATCACAAAATCGATATTTTGTTCTTTTGCAAATGCAACAAGCTTTGGCGCGTCCATTACAGAAATATCAACACACTCTGCATATTCTGCAATTCCTGCATTTCCCGGTGCTGCAAATAACTTCGTTACATGCTTACTCTGACTTACCTTCCATGCGATAGCGTGCTCTCTTCCGCCGCCTCCAACTAATAATACTCTCATCTGTATTCCTCCTACAATTCAGGATCAACCTACGGATAGATTGATATATTTTTTACTGATTGGCAATCTTATTTATTGCGGCCGGAAGAAGCTTCCATTCCGCCTGCTCCATAACTCTCTGCTGTAGCGTTTTTGGAGTATCTCCTTCTTCAACATAAACTGCCTTCTGCATAATAATCGGACCGGTATCGGTTCCCTTATCAACATAATGAACCGTTGCTCCTGTTACCTTTACTCCTCTTTCAAGTGCAGCTTCGTGCACCTTAAGTCCGTAATAACCTGTTCCACAAAATGCCGGAATCAAAGATGGATGAATATTGATAATGCGATTCTCATATGCATCAATCATCTTCTCCGGAATAACAACCAAAAATCCTGCCAATACAATCAAGTCCGGTTTATATGACGAAACTGTAGCAAGCAATGCATCGTTAAATGCAGCTCTCGACTCGTATTCTTTCGGTGATACAACTGTCGAAGGAATATTTGCAAGCTTCGCACGCTCCAACGCATAAACTCCGGGATTGTTACTGATTACACCGACTAACTGTGTATTCGAAATTGTTCCATCTGCCACACCATCAATAATGGCCTGCAAATTTGTGCCTCCGCCGGACACCATGACAACAACTCTTAACATAATTCTACTCCCTTTTCGCCGGCCTTTGTCTCACCGATTAAGAATGCCTTCTCACCTGCTGCCTCAATTGCTGCTATCGTCTTCTCAACATCAGCCTTATCGACTGCAAGTACCATACCAAGACCCATGTTAAATGTGTTGTACATCATCTGCTCTGCAATATCGCCCTTCTTTGCCATAAGCTTAAAAATCGCAGGAACTTCATAGGAATCCTTCTTTACGCTTGCAACAATTCCGTCCGGCAACATACGCGGAATATTTTCATAGAAACCACCACCGGTAATATGACTGCATCCCTTGATTGTAACACCGGCATTCTTTACTGAACGAAGTGCCTTAACATATATTTTTGTTGGCGCAAGTAATGTCTCGCCAAGTGTTTTTCCAAGTTCATCATAATATGTATCTAATGATTCCTTCGTAATATCGAATACCTTACGAACGAGTGAGAAGCCGTTGCTATGAACACCACTTGAAGCAATACCAACCAATGCATCTCCCGGCATAATATTCTCACCTGTAATAAGATCCTTCTTCTCTACAACACCTACCGCAAATCCGGCAAGATCATAATCATCTTCCGGCATAAGGCCCGGATGTTCTGCTGTCTCTCCACCAATTAATGCAGCATCCGACTGAATGCATCCCTCTGCAACACCACTTACAATTGTTGCAATTTTTTCCGGGTAATTCTTACCGCATGCAATATAGTCCAGAAAGAATAATGGCTCTCCGCCGGCACATGCAATATCATTTACACACATTGCTACTGCGTCGATACCGATTGTGTCATGCTTATCCATCACCATAGCAAGCTTTACCTTCGTACCACAACCATCTGTACCGGAAAGTAATACCGGTTCTTCCATATCCTTAATTTTTTTCAATGAAAAAGCACCGGAGAATCCACCAATTCCTCCCAGTACCTCATCACGCATTGTCTTTTTAATGTGTGCCTTCATAAGCTCCACTGACTTATATCCAGCCTCAATATCAACACCGGCATTTTTGTAATCCATTTTTGTATCCTCCTACGTTTGTTATTGGTTTAACAACCATATTATTATAGTTTATATGTTTCTTTTTGTAAACCAGCAAATTATATTGCTGAAATGTCATTTTGTTCTTCTTTTACAGGGGGTTCCTCTGCCTTTTCTTCCAAATCCTTCACACTTTCATCAACGATGGACATAATTGGTGTGGCAGGTCTTTCCTGTTCTTGTGCCATCCTTGTCTGTTCCTCAACAATCGGTATTTCCTCAACAGTTTCCTGCGGTCTGTCCTTCTGATCGGCAACATCGACCTTATCAATCTCATAGCCGCGTGCCTTCATTCGCTCTATATACAATTCATTGGAAAGCAGCTGCCCAAGCTCTAATATCTGTGAGTAGCGTTCTTCTGTAGAAAGTTCATGGAGGCTGCTCATTAATTCAGCCTTATTCTCCTCAATCATTCGAGCCTTCTCCGCTAATGTATCAACCACCCGATTATACTGCGACTGAATCATATCATATGCTTCCGCAACAACATCATTGACTTCCGTAAGCATTTCATCTGTGTAGATAAGGGATGCCGCATAGATATCGTTTGCTGTACGAAGTGCCTCTCTATCCATTGGATCAAGGCTATCCATACGAAAGGCTGAATCGATAGAGGACATACGTTTCGTTACGCGAATACGGCTTGCATTCTGCTCTGCCTGGTAAACGATTTCTTCGGCTTCTTTTTTTGCTTCTGTAATAATCTTCCCTCTTCGGTCTGTCACCTCACGATACATCTTAAGTTCTGTTTTGACCAGTTCCTCAAGTTCGCGGAGCAGGAAGGTTGCCTCCTCCTTATTGATCATTACCTTGCCCGTTGAAAGTGGAACACTCGCTCCATTTTCGATCATGTCCATAAGTCTTTCTAATATTTGCTCTGTTCTACCTTGTTCCATGTTAATTCTCCTGTAAGTTATCATTTTGTAGACGAATCCCTATTACAAGGGATTGAAACATAGCTGACAAAATATCCATGTTCCTCATAATATTGATAAGTACCATCTAAGCGATTTGCAAGCTTCTTTATGCTTTTTATTCCAAATCCATGTGTATTATCTGCATCATATTTCGATGATACAAGCTTCGAATTTGCCTGCAATACCGACTGTGAAATACTGTTTTTCACCATCACGGAATACATGCCTTTGTTTTGTAATAATTCGACATATATTTCGTCATGACCGGTTGTTGAAGCTTCAATCGCATTGTCCAGAAGATTTGCAAGAATAATAGCGATATCCATCTCACAATAGCCCGGAACATCTCCGCTTGCAACCAAATCAAACGAAATCTTGTGATCTTCACAATAGCTTCGTTTATCATTTAGCACTGCATTCACAACATTACTACTCTGGTAATACACAAATTTCCCCCGAAATTCAGTTCCCAAAATGTCTATCAGCTGTTTTTTTGCCTCCTCGTATTCTTCATTTATAATTAGGCCAAGAACAACCGTCAGATAATGCTTGACATCATGACGCATGATTTGACTGTCTTTGTACATTTCATTAATCTTTTGATATAGATTTTGTTCCTCATGCACAGAAACATCAAGTATTTTACTTGCCATTTTTTTGCGGTAAATTTTTCTGTTCATATAAACAAGCAGCAAAGCATCAAAAATTATTAGCAAAATGATTGTTACGCTAATGCATCCCACGTACAAACCTCCTCATATAGCTTGCATGCTTCTGTTTGACAGCTTCGATTTTTGTGCGGCTAATCGGTAATTCCTCTTTATTATCCAAAACAATTTTCTGTGACGAAATTGAATATATGTATCGAACATTCACTAAATATCCCATATGAACACGGACGAATCCAACATCCGAAAGAATGTCTGTGTATTCTGATATTTTACCACGAAATGTCTTTACCTCGCCTTGAACTGTGTGAACAGAAATATAATGCTTCTGACTTTCCAAATATAATATATCACAAATTGGAATCTTAATTGTAAAGGCACCTGTTCCAAAACAATAAATCAGTGTTTCTCTGTAAATTTTGTCAAGTGCAGAAGTAATCGCTTCCGACAATTCATCATGTAACTTTTCTTTACGTATAAATCGAAACGGATGATAATGAATTGCTTCAAACACCATATCATCCCTGTTTGTAACAAAGATAATATTTACACGATGCGGCATTTGCATAATACGTTCAGCCACTTCCATACCATCAACACCGGGCATATCTATATCGAGCAATAACACATCATAATTCAGGACACTGTCAATTTCATGCATAAGCATATTCCCGCCTTGAAATTTTGTCAGCTCAAAGTCAACCTTAGCCTCTGCAAAACAGAGCTGCGCCTCACGTTCCATCCATTCGATATCCTTTTTGTTGTCATCACATATTCCAACTTGAACTTTCATAATTAAATATAGCTAACAAGCTCTCCTGTCTCTTTGCGCGGTGTTGGATCCGGTGCAAATTTTGGTTCACCGACCGGAATCAATGCTGCAACTGTCATATTATCAGGAAGTCCGATTATTTCTGCAACCTTGGCATCATCAAAGATTCCGAGAATTACAGTACCGAATCCGGCTTCATTTGCAGCCAGACAGAACGTCTGTGCAGCAATTCCCGCATCAAACATTTCCCAGCCTTTTTCTTTGCTCGTTGAGAAGCTTCCGTCTCTCTCATATCCGCAAATGCAATTCTTTTGTGTTAATACAACAAGATTCTTGCACTGTGATACTGTCTTTGCATTATATTCAAATCCAAGCATGGCTGTGGAAGCAATTTCTTGTATCTTTGCTTCATCCTGAACAAATACATAA
>CALYVE010000062.1 GCA_945492935.1 uncultured Lachnospiraceae bacterium | reverse complement strand
GAAATACCTACGCTGTTGTACTTTTCCATTATTTCCCGGAGCGAATTTCTCCTCCGGAAATTGGATGGCTCATCATTGTAATCTCTTACAACGAACCCCGACATACTTGGGGTTTTTGTCTCATAATCATCTTCGTTGATACCATAGTTACCAATCAGTGGATATGTCATAACGACTGCCTGATCTGTATACGATGGGTCTGACATAATTTCCTGATAACCAACCATAGAGGTATTAAACACAAGCTCGACGATGGCATCCTGACTTGCACCAAAGCCTTTGCCGACAAATTCTGTTCCATCTGCTAAAATAAGTCTGCATTTATTATCTGACATAACGCTCTCCTTTCCCCTAAACCGGATAATGATTATCAAAGCATGCTTTACAAATCGGTAAATCTCCTGTCATACACGGAAAATCCTGAATATCCATGTAGCCTAAAGAGTCAGCTCCGATCTTTTTGCATATTTCTTCTGTTGACATACTGTTCGCAATAAGCTGCGAATTATCAGGCACATCTGTTCCATAAAAACAAGGATACAAAAACGGTGGTGAACTGATTCGCACATGCACCTCTTTTGCCCCATGGCTCCGAAGCATATGAATCAGGTTAGCAATCGTTGTACCTCGAACAATCGAATCATCAATCAAAACAACCCGCTTATCTTTCACAACACTTTCCAAAACATTTAGCTTTGCCCGAACGGCATTGATACGTTCCTTCTGTGTCGGCTTAATAAAGGTTCGACCGACGTAGCTGTTTTTATGAAATGTCATCTCATATGGAATGCCGGATTCTTTCGCATACCCAATTGCTGCAACAAGACCGGAATCCGGAACACCTGTTACAACATCCGCTTCTACCGGGTATCTTCGGGCAAGCGCCTTTCCACCTTCAATACGCGCATCATATACATTGATTCCATCTATTTTTGAATCCAGCCTTGCAAAATAAATATACTCAAAAATGCAATGTGCCGGTTTTTGATTACAAAGCTCACAATCCGATACAACCCCATCCTTCGAAATTGTAAGAACCTCACCCGGCTTTACATCACGTACAAACTGCGCACCAACTGCCCCGAGTGCACAGCTTTCTGAGGCTACAACATATCCCGTCTTTGTCTTGCCGAGACAAAGTGGTTTTAATCCAAGCGGATCACGCATCGCAATCAGCTTCTTTGGACTCATTACAATTAACGCATAACCACCCAGCAGTTTTGATGCCGAACGCTTAACGGCATCCTGAATGTTTGTTGTATGCGCCCGCATCTTTGCGATTATGGCTGCAACAACCTCTGAATCTGTTGTTGCCTTAAACAATGTACCTTCCTCAAAAAGCTGTTGTTTTAACGTTGCTGAATTCACAATATTTCCATTATGAACAAGCGCAAGCGTCCCTTTCAAATAATAAAACGCCAGTGGCTGGGCATTGCGAATCTCATTTCCACCGGTTGTAGAATAACGCACATGACCAATTCCGATATTGCCCTTTAATGCATGTAGCTTTTCTTCGTTAAACGCTTCCGAAACAAGTCCAAGTTCTTTATGGACACACATGTTTCCCTTTTCACCTGCCGTATCGCAGACCGCAATTCCTGCAGCCTCCTGCCCTCTGTGCTGAAGCGATAGCAAACCGTAATAGATATCCTCTGCTACATTTGTTCCTTCCGTGTTCCACACACCAAAAACACCACATTCTTCATGTAATTCACTGCTCATAGTTGTTCCTTTCCTCCATTCGGAATAAAACAAGGCCCCGCGCCACAAGGCCGCGGTAAGCAAAGAAAAAGGCACTTCGACCACAGTCAAAGCGCCTTTGCTTCCTCACAAGAATATTACTTTCATGCCTGGTTGTCAATTACTTATTTTAAATTATTTGTAAGAAATCGAAAAAATGATTTTATATGACACTTTTTAGCACCATTAATGCCTGCTCTAAGCCCTCGACATCCATACTTGAATAGTTCAAAATAAACTGATGCCTATCCTCATAATTATCACTCATATCATAA
Organism: uncultured Lachnospiraceae bacterium; assembly: GCA_945492935.1. Taxonomy (GTDB): domain Bacteria; phylum Bacillota; class Clostridia; order Lachnospirales; family Lachnospiraceae; genus Coprococcus_C. Next base: position 6,374 of record CALYVE010000062.1, on the reverse strand, counting down.
TCTGTTATCGGTGTAATTTTTATGCGGTGTTGTATCATTAAATCCCGAATCTCATGATCGCTTTTTTTTGTATTCATCTGAAGCAGAAAATGCAAACCGGAATCATTCTCAAGCACCTTGCATTCTTCCTCCCTGAAAACAGATCTAATGACCCCTAAAATTTGTGCCCGTTTACGACCATAATGAAGCCGCATACGATTAATATGTTTCTCAAAATAACCCTTTGAAATAAATGCTGCCAAAGTATATTGTTCAAATGTCGAAACCGTACATGAATAAAAGGCCAATTGCCGGTAAAATTTATTTGCCAGTTTCTCCGGTAAAACCATATAGCTGATTCGGATGGTTGGCGCAAGCGATTTCGAGAACGTATTCATGTAAATTACCTTGCCTGACGCATCAATACTTTGCAGGGCCGGAATCGGTTTTCCGTTCAATCGAAATTCACTGTCATAGTCGTCCTCAATAATATATCGTTTTGCGCTTTCATTTGCCCATGCCAAAACCTCATAACGACGACTGATTGGCATTGTAATTCCTGTAGGAAAATGATGCGTCGGACTAATGTGTGCAATCTCAGCGCCGACACGTCTCAACTCATCAATCCGAATGCCCTTTTCATCCATCCGCGCATAACGATTGACAACCTTTTCATCATCATAAATCATTTGAAGTTTTCGATAGCCCGGCGACTCAATACAATACGTCCGATCCTTTCCAAGCAGCTTCACCAAAAGTCCATACAAATAATCTGTTCCCGCACCAACAACAATTTGGTTCGGATCGACATTCATTCCTCGGAAGGAATTCAAATGATTCGCAATTGCCTGACGCAATTCAAATACGCCTGCAGCAGGCGATACCTCAAGAAGCATTTTTTCACGAACGGAAATGACCTCACGTAATAATTTGGACCATATAGAAAACGGAAAATTGTCTGCCTCGGTCCGGTTCGACGAAAAATCAAAAATATATTCCGGCTCCTCCTTTGGCAGCTGAATATTTAAAGAAACCTGCTGTGCAACATTTACCTTTGAAATTCCTTCAATATTTGCAGCATAATATCCCTTCTTCGGAATTGCAATAATATATCCTTCTCCGGCTAACTGGTCATATGCATTTTGAATCGTAATGGTACTAACACCATTATTTTTTGCAAAGTTACGCTTGGACGGAAGTTTCTCACCAGCACTGATTTTTCCTGAAATAATGTCATTTTTCACGCATTTGTATATATATTCATAAAGAGAACCTTCCACATGATCAAAATTATATGTAATCATCTGCCACCTCAATCTGGAATCTAAAAAAGTTTCATATTGATTATTTCCAAATATCCAGTTTTATATTATCATCATAGCATGCATTTCGCAACAATAAATTAATCGGTCTTTCATATACAAATGCATGGACCAAAAGGAGGATAAAATGGATAACACACAGTATGAATTAAATAAAGGTCTCGCTCAAATGTTAAAGGGTGGCGTCATTATGGATGTAACAACACCGGAGCAGGCAAAAATCGCAGAAGCCGCAGGTGCGTGTGCTGTTATGGCACTCGAGCGCATTCCTGCCGATATTCGTGCTGCCGGCGGTGTATCACGTATGAGTGATCCAAAAATGATCAAAGGAATTCAGGAGGCGGTAAGCATTCCTGTTATGGCAAAATGCCGTATCGGTCATTTTGTTGAGGCTCAAATATTAGAGGCAATTGAAATTGATTATATTGATGAATCAGAAGTTTTGTCACCGGCTGATGATGTATATCATATCGACAAGACAAAGTTTAAGGTTCCTTTTGTATGCGGCGCCCGTGATTTAGGCGAAGCATTACGTCGAATCAATGAAGGCGCATCTATGATTCGTACAAAGGGTGAGCCTGGTACCGGTGATGTTGTACAGGCAGTCCGTCACATGCGTAAGATGAACGCAGAAATCCGCAAAATTGTATCGATGCGCGAGGACGAGCTTTTTGAAGAAGCAAAGCAGCTTCAGGTACCATATCATTTAGTACAGTACGTTCACGAAAACGGCAAGCTTCCTGTTGTTAATTTTGCTGCAGGTGGTGTTGCTACTCCTGCGGATGCCGCTCTCATGATGCAGCTTGGCGCAGAAGGTGTATTTGTTGGTTCCGGTATCTTTAAGTCAGGCGATCCTGCAAAACGTGCGGCAGCTATCGTACAGGCCGTAACAAATTACACAGACAGCGCATTAATCGCAAAGCTGTCAGAGGACTTAGGCGAAGCTATGGTTGGTATTAACGAAAACGAAATTAAGTTAATCATGGAAGAAAGAGGACAGTAAAATGAGAATTGGTATTCTTGCAGTCCAGGGAGCATTTATTGAACACGAGAAAATCTTAACTTCCCTCGGACATGAATGCGTAGAGTTACGTCAAAAATCAGATATCACGAATATTGACGGACTTGTTTTACCCGGCGGTGAAAGTACCGTACAAGGCAAGCTTCTCCGTGATCTTGATATGTTTGACGATATAAAAGCACGAATCGATGACGGAATTCCCGTCCTTGCAACCTGTGCCGGTCTCATCCTTCTGTCAGAAAAAATCAGCAATGATGCAAATACATATTTTGCCACGCTTCCGGTTACTGTAAAACGTAACGCTTATGGCAGACAATTAGGTAGTTTCGAACAGGTAGCTGACTTTGCCGGAATCGGTCCGGTGAAGATGACGTTCATTCGTGCACCATACATAGAAAAAGCAAATGACAACGTTAATATTTTAGCAACAATTGATGGCAACATTGTCGCTACAAAATACAAAAATCAAATCGGTCTTGCCTTCCATCCGGAGCTCGGTGATGACATTCGAATCCATCAAATGTTCTGTGATTTGATGTAAAAGAAACCTCGGTACAAACAAATTTTTGAATCTGCTGTACCGAGGTCTTTTATTATTCTTTCACCTGATTTATTTCTAACAATCGTTCGCATGTCTTTTATCCGGACACTTCCTTTGCGGTGATGGTTTCATTCCGGACCGCTTATGCTTTTAAATATTCAACAATAGGCTTGATATACTTGATATCATGTATATCATACGAATGCTGTATAATTTCCGCCATTACCTTCTCATCCTCTGTCTTATCTTTCTTTTTGCGCATGACTGATGCAAAGGCCCTCATCGCAAGCTTTGATGGACCGGGCATATTTTCATAATTCAGGCCACCCGGACAGTAAAATGCTTTCATATATTCGCGTTGCTCATCTGTCAGTGCATTGTGCAATGCTATTTCAATATCTTTCGTTCCATCCGGTGATGCTCCAACGCAGTACACCGCAAGCTTCTTCCCTCTCCAGCGGTTCGACTTTTCTAAAAACCATTTTACTTTGTTTATGGAACCTGCCATAGCAAATCCGCCATATACTAATGCATCATACTGTTCAAAAAAATCATCCTTTTTCTTACTTGCATCCTTAATCGTCATTGTATCGCCTGCAAATGCTTCTGCAATCCACTGCGCGTATTGTTTTGTAAATCCTGTCTGTGATGAATAAATAACTAATAACTTCATACAATATCACCTTATCCTCTTTCCTATATTGAATGTTTTTAATTGTGTAACGTGTTACCTTTTAGATATATGTAACATATTACATTTTGTTTGTCAACCATTTTTTAGTGCAGTCTGACAAGGACTGTATCAACAGAGGCTTTTGACAACCGAATTCTTTTCAAAAAAAACCCTCTTTATTTGGTACTCACATTACCAAACAAAGAGGGTATCTTTCAATTTCACAAAAATAAATTGCTTCCGAAAAATCTTCATTCATCCGGATTCTTGTCCATAAATACCTCAGTCTAAGCAAATAAAATCGTAAGCGCAATCAATATCTGACCTACATAATAGCTTAAAAGATTAATTGCGCGAAGCGGTTTAATTTTCTTTCCGAAGGAATAATAAATCATAATAAAATCGCTTACCATAAACAAAAGTCCGCCAATAACAAATAACTGATTTAATTCACTTGCAGAATTTTTGAAGAAGAGTGATGCAGCGCAGCTAAACATTGCTATTACAATTACAAGGTAGACATAACCAAAAATCTTAAGACCTTTACTTGGTGCATTGATTCGTTTCATAAGCGGTGGAATTGTCACAACCGAGATAATAACAGTCATAATAATCGCCAGCAAAAGATTGGAAGAATCTCTTTTAATCAACGCTGCGATATACAGAAAGTGTCCGCTCAAAAAGGCGAGAATACCGAGCGCGAACACCTTCATGGAAGCACTTCCCTTGAGTATATTTCGAAGATTCAGAAGTATATCGCCAACCATGCCAAGCAACAATCCAAGAAGTATGAATTTACCATACTTTGATACATGCGAATTGTGACAATATGCACCCAGCAAAACAAAAACAAATGATGCAAGACCTTTTAGTACGGTTGCCTTTTCCATCTCGCCGGCATACTCAGTCCGAATAAAAATAACGTCGATGAGCAGTCCGATAATAATAAAACCTACAAGTGCAAAATCCATATAATATTCTCCTTCCTTTGCGACCATCCCGAAATAAAACGTCATTCATTAAAAAAACTTTAGTATTTCTTCCGGTTTATGAATGACAAATTCCGCGCCTTTGCTTCGAATAAATTCTTCATCGCGAAATCCCCAACCAACCATAATCACGTCCATTTCGGAGTTTTTGGCTGTTTCAAAATCTACATCGGAATCACCTATATAAACTGCATCTTCTTTTGCAATTCCAAGCTTGTCAAGAACAGAAAGGACACCATCCGGATATGGTTTTCTTCTCTGACCTTCTTTATCTCCTACATAACAATCAAAAAGACCATCAAAATAATCTACGCACAAGCTTTGTACGGCAAATTCCGCTTTATTTGATACAACCGCCGTCAAGATTCCTCTTTCCCGAAGTGTTTTAATCACCTCCAGAATTCCATCGTAAGGACGTGTCTTTATTGCACAGTGATCTTTATAATATCGACAAAACTCACCATGTACTTCATCAATCTGTTCAACTGAAAGACCTTTTGGTACAGCACGCTCTACTGCCTTTCGAATGCCGTTACCGACATAGCTTCTCACTTCGTCAACCGTTTTAAGCGGCAAGCCAAACGTTGCAAGCGAATGGTTCATGCTATCTGCTAAATCGTCGAGCGTGTTTAAGATTGTTCCGTCCATATCAAAAATTGCTAACTTATAACTCATAATATTCTCCCGGTATTTTATCGTTCCCATCTCGCATGGCTGCCGTTATCATCCTTTGTGATAATAAGCCGGTCCTCAATGGCCTGCTTCAATTCCGTAACATGCGATATGATACCAATCATTTTAGAACCACCAGCCATTTGTTGCAACACTTTTATTGCCTGATTTCTCGAATTATCATCTAATGAACCAAATCCCTCATCAATAAACATAACATCAAGGTTGATTGCTGAAGATTTTTCCTGAACCTGATCCGCCATACCAAGTGCAAGTGCAAGTGCTGCCAAAAAGGATTCGCCACCCGACAAAGTACGCACCTCTCGCTCCTTCCCGGTAACGGTCGAATAAACCATCAAATCAAGACCTTTATTTTTACCCTCACCGGCCTTCTCCAACTCGTACATCCGAAGCTCATACTGCCCGCTTGTCATCTCATGGAATCTGCGATTGGCCGCATAAAGCACGCGCTCTAAATGATATCGCTGAACATAAGTCTCAATGTCCATACGTGAGCCGCTCACATTTCCGGAAAGCCTTCGGTATAAATTATCAAGTCTGCTGTAAACTTCTGTCTGTGCATTACGCGCATCCATCTTCGGTGCGATTTCATTTATGACCGCAACATTCGCCCTAAACGCTTCCGTCGCTTCCTTAAGCAACATATCTGCCTCAATAAGCGCCTGTTCCGCTTCGTTCTTTGCAATTGTTAATGCTTCTACATCCGGCTTTTGCTGATTTCCAATCAATTCCTTCGCCTGTGCAATCTTCGTCTCTGCAGCCGTCCTTTGGTTAACATAACTATTATATTCTGTCTCCAGCTGATTACCAAACTCCTTTGTATAGTCCGAAACAAGCTGCTGCCAAGAATCTTGCGATAATGCATATTTCTTCAGCATTTCCTCGTATTCAGACTTCTTCATGGAGGCTTCGTTTTCTTTCGCAGGCAAAATACTCTTATTATTTATGTAAACTGCGTTTGACTCATCAAATGCTCTTTTTGCCTGTTCAGCCGCGCGCTTTGCCGGTTGGTAGATTGCGCTCGCCTGCTCACGCTTTTGTCTCGCCTCGTCAAGTTCCTTGCCGGCTGCTTCCTTCGATTCGTATGTTACATTCTCATATAATACAACAAGAGATTGTTCCGTTGTCTTCACATTTGTATCTGCATTCGTTACTT
>CALYVE010000061.1 GCA_945492935.1 uncultured Lachnospiraceae bacterium | reverse complement strand
GCGTCTGGACAAGGAAGCGTCTGGACAAGGAAGCGTCTGGACAAGGAAGCGTCTGAACAAGGAAGCGTCTGAACAAGGAAGTGTTCCAACGCTTCCCGGTCGGAAACACTTTATAATTATGTGTTGTGAAATACGGAGGAATGTATTAAAATAAGGGGAGTATCAAAAGTGTTTCGGGAGGGTGTCGTTATGTTGGATAACGCGCGCAGAGTATTTGAATACGTACACAATGTAAAAAGTGCACTTAATTTTGGTGCACTCTTTTCTGATGGAACAATCAGGTATCGCGAACCGGCAGAGGTAAAGAAGGGCGAAGCCGTTACCCTGCGTTTTCGAACCGCAAAGTATAACGTGGATGGTGTGGCTGTTGTATATAATGGTGAGAAGAAAGATATGATAGTCGAAAGGTCGGATGATTTGTTTGACTACTATGCGTATACAATTCCTGCTGTTGAGGAAAGGCTGCTTTATCATTATGAAGTTGTATGCGGAAATATAAAGTGTTATTACAATAAGCTGGGTGTACAGCGGGAAAACAATGCAGATTATGATTTTTGCATTACACCGGATTTTTTTGTGCCGGATTGGGCAAAAGGTGCGGTGTTCTATCAGATATTTGTAGATCGCTTCTGCAACGGTGATATGACAAACGATGTACTTGATAATGAATACTGTTATATTGGCGAAGGAACCCGTCGCGTGACAGACTGGTTTAAATACCCGGATAATATGGATGTACGTTCCTTTTATGGTGGGGATTTGCAAGGTGTAATGAACAAGCTTGACTATTTGCAGGAGCTTGGTGTTGATGTAATTTATTTGAATCCTATTTTTGTTTCACCTTCCAATCACAAATACGATATTCAGGATTATGATTATGTAGATCCTCATTTTGGCGTAATTGTGAAGGATGACGGAGATTGTCTTCCGGAGGGTTGCAAGCAGAACAATCAGTCGTCTCGTTATATAAATCGTGTTACAAATAAAGAAAATTTAGAGGCAAGTAATGCATTGTTTGCTAAGCTTGTCAGGGAAATACATAAGCGTGGTATGCGAGTGATTTTGGATGGTGTATTTAATCACTGTGGTTCGTTTAATAAGTGGCTGGATCGCGAGTGCATATACGAGCATCAGGAAGGATACGAGAAAGGTGCGTATGTCGATGGTGATAGTCCGTATAGCAATTTCTTCCGTTTCCAGGATAAGAGCAAATGGCCATATAATCCAAGCTACAACGGCTGGTGGGGACATGATACGTTACCAAAGCTTAATTATGAGGAATCAGAAAAATTATATGAATACATTATGCATATTGGTGAGAAATGGGTTTCAGAGCCGTATAATGCAGACGGCTGGAGACTTGATGTGGCGGCAGATCTTGGAAATTCCGAGGAGTTTAATCACAAATTCTGGAGAGACTTTCGTGACCGCGTAAAGGCAGCAAATCCGGATGCGATAATTCTGGCAGAGCACTACGGGGACCCAAAATCCTGGCTGCTCGGAGATCAATGGGATACGGTTATGAACTACGATGCATTTATGGAACCGATTACCTGGTTTTTGACGGGCGTTGAGAAGCATAGTGATGAGTTTCGTGGTGATTTACTTGGAAATCCGGATGCATTTACCAGTGCACTCCGTCACCATATGTCAAGATTCAATCAGAATTCGTTGGAGGTGGCAATGAATGAGTTGTCAAATCACGACCACTCAAGGTTCCTCACAAGAACGAATCGACGGGTTGGACGTATTCACACACTCGGTCCTGAGGCTGCAAATGAGAATATTAACAAAGGTGTTTTTCGAGAGGCTGTTGTATTCCAGATGACCTGGCCGGGAGCACCGACCATTTATTATGGCGATGAGGCAGGCCTTTGCGGTTGGACAGATCCGGATAACAGGCGAACGTATCCATGGGGAAGAGAAGACCGGGAATTAATCGAATTCCATAAGGACATCATTCGTATCCATAAACGTTTCGATGCACTGATGCATGGTTCGGTCATGTTTTTGCATGCAGATTACAAAATTGTAAGTTATGGCAGATTTACAGAGGAACAGGCGGTTGTTGTAATACTGAACAACGATTACGAGGAGCGCGAATTAAATCTTCATGTTCGTCGCCTTGGTATACAGGATGGCGCGATTTTGCGCAGTGAGATTTTGACAACAGAATCAGGTTATAGCTTGATTCCAAAGTCATATGCTGTTGAGAATAACATGCTTCGCATTCGTATTCCCGGTATTTCAGCGCAGATTTTATCCTATCAGATCATGCATAATAAAAAATAGAACAAATGTTTGGTTTTCTCTGTACAATTGAATTATAGTATGGTATGATAAGTCTGAATCGTTTTCCGGTTCGGACTTTCTTTCTGATTAAGGAGATTGTTTATGAAAAAAAGATTAATTGCTACAATTACATGCTTTATAACGACACTCATTTTATGGGGTGTCTGGCATATGAAGATAAATGATTTGACGGCTATGGTGCTTTTATATGGGATTACGCTCAGTGCTGTCTGCTTTGTCTGCTTTGGCGTTACCACTCTATTTGCTTGGAAGAAAAGTGACATATCACCATACTGGATATTCGGCGTGACGGATGTTTTGCTTGGTGGAGTGGCCGCCGTGATAGCATATTTTGATTTTCATAATGCGAAGGAAGGCTTTGACGGCATCCTGGGTGCCATGATATTAGTTGTTGGCGTGCCTGTAATGCTTTTTGTATTGATTGGAGACTATATTGTCAGTAAGATTATGGAGAATAGATAACATACCTTATGGACACATTCGATATGAGAGAAGGTGATTCTTGATGGAATTTAAATTACACAGTCCGTTTCAACCGACAGGCGACCAGCCGGAGGCGATTGCTTCCCTTGTGGATGGCTTCCGGGAGGGCAAGAAGATGCAGACCTTGCTTGGTGTTACCGGTTCCGGTAAGACATTTACAATGGCTAATGTCATTGCAAGCCTTAACAAGCCTACGATTATTATTGCGCATAACAAGACGCTTGCTGCACAGCTATACTCTGAAATGAAGGAATTTTTTCCTGAGAATGCGGTTGAATATTTTGTGAGCTATTATGATTACTATCAGCCGGAGGCATATGTTCCGTCTACAGACACATATATTGCCAAGGATTCTTCTGTAAACGATGAGATAGATAAGATGCGACACAGTGCAACATCAGCATTAATCGAGCGTAAGGATGTGGTTGTTGTTGCGTCGGTTTCCTGTATTTATGGTTTGGGTGATCCGGAGGTGTACAAGGCGATGATGTTAGGTCTTCGTCCGGGGATGCAGAAGGATCGGGATGAAGTGATTCATCAGCTCGTCGATATTCAATATACGCGTAATGACATGGATTTTCAGAGAGGTACATTCCGTGTGAAGGGGGATGTGCTTGATATCTTACCGGTTTCAACCTTTGAGGATGGTATTCGTATCGAATTCTTTGGAGACGAAATAGACCGAATCGTTGAGTTTGATCCTCTGACAGGTGAGATAAAGCGCAGTCTTTCCTTTGCATGTATCTTTCCTGCATCACATTATGTCGTTGCTCCTGACAAGCTTGAGTCTTCCATTGAAGAGATCAAGCGTGAGCTTGATGAGAGAGTAGCTTACTTTAAGGCGAATGACAAGCTGCTTGAGGCACAGCGCATATCAGAGCGAACAGAATTTGATATAGAGATGCTTCGCGAAACAGGCTTTTGCTCCGGCATTGAGAATTATTCGCGTATTTTGGCAGGACTTGAGCCGGGTGCAACACCGAATACACTGCTGAAGTTTTTTGATGATGATTATCTTATGATTGTTGATGAGTCACATATTACGTTACCACAGGTTCGCGGTATGTATGCGGGTGACCGTTCGCGTAAGCAGACACTTGTTGATTTTGGATTCCGTCTGCCATCGGCGCTTGATAATCGTCCTCTTAATTTTGGAGAGTTTGAGGAACGATTGGATAAGATTATGTTTGTTTCGGCAACACCATCTGACTATGAGCGTGAGCATGAGGAAAACCGTGTGGAGCAGATTATCCGACCGACAGGTCTTTTGGATCCTTCGGTTGATGTGCGACCGGTGGAAGGACAGGTGGATGATCTTGTTGCTGAGGTTCGAAAGGAGACAGAGAAGGGCAATAAGGTTCTTGTGACAACGCTCACAAAACGCATGGCCGAGGATTTGACGGATTATATGCGGCAGCTTGATATAAAAGTCAAGTATTTGCATTCTGACATTGATACGTTAGAGCGACTGGAGATTGTTCGTGATCTTCGTTTGGGAATATTTGATGTTTTGGTTGGTATCAATCTTTTGCGAGAGGGTTTGGATTTGCCGGAGGTTACTTTGGTTGCGATTCTGGATGCTGACAAGGAGGGTTTTCTGCGTTCAGAGACATCGCTTGTGCAGACAATCGGTCGTGCTGCACGTAATGTAGACGGTCGTGTTATTATGTATGCCGACAATATGACAGATTCCATGAGAAAGGCAATTCAGGAAACAAACCGCAGAAGAGAGATTCAGGATGCCTACAACAAAGCCCATGGTATTACACCGCAGAGTATTAAGAAGGAAATTCGTGATGTTATTTCAATGAATGTGGATGGCGAGGACAAAAATGAGCCGAAGAAGGGTCGTCAGCTTGCGAAGGATGCGGAGTCTATGACGAAGAAGGAGCTACAGGACGAGATTAATCGCCTTACAAAACGCATGAATAAGGCGGCAGCAGAGCTTAACTTTGAACTGGCAGCAGAAGTTCGTGATGAATTAAAAAATCTAAAAATCAAATTGCGTGATTATGACAACTAAAATGATGTATACTAATAGTGATATGCTTGCATCGAAGGATGCAGGATGATTTGAAATAACGTGAAGGAGGTAATTATTATGTTAAGAGAAGATTTAGTTGCGGAGATTTCTATGAGAAGAGATATTCCTATGGAAGATGTAGAAGAGGTATTGGAGGAGGAAGAATTGATCTTCTGCGAAGAGGAGACTGCAAGAAAAAAGAAACACAAAATTTGCGTTATTACTGCAATGTTTATATTTTTTGCTGGAGTTGCGGCTACGCTTGCAATTCTTAACAAGAAACAAAAAATTGATTTTGAAACAATGTTAGAGAATGTAAGGGAAACCGTTAAAAATACGATCAAAAAAACGCAAGAGTAAAATTTCGTAGTATTTGGAGAAATATCAATGAGTGAGCACAAGTATATAACAATTCAAGGTGCGAGAGAGCACAATCTGAAAAATATCAACATCAAGATTCCGAGAGACCAGTTTGTTGTACTCACCGGACTTTCCGGTTCGGGTAAGTCGTCTTTGGCCTTTGATACAATTTATGCAGAAGGTCAGAGGAAATATATGGAATCCCTGTCTTCTTATGCAAGACAGTTTTTGGGACTTGCCGACAAACCGGATGTTGATAAGATAGAAGGGCTTTCGCCATCGATTTCAATTGATCAGAAGTCTACAAATCGTAATCCTCGATCGACAGTTGGAACTGTTACAGAGATTTATGATTATCTTCGTCTGTTATATGCTCGTATTGGTGTTCCGCATTGTCCGAAATGTGGCAAGGAGATTGCACGTCAGACGGTCGACCAGATGACGGACGAATTGATGAAACTGCCGGTTGGTACGAAGTTCCAGCTGTTAGCCCCGGTTGTTCGTGGGCGTAAGGGTGAACATACAAAGGTTTTTGCACAGGCGAAGCGTAGCGGCTTTGTTCGCGCCATTGTAGATGACAGTATGTATGAATTGTCGGAAGAGATTGTCCTTGATAAGAACAAGAAACATAATATTGATATTGTTGTAGATCGACTTGCGGTAAAAGAAGGAATGGAACGAAGACTTGCAGAGTCTATTGAGACGGTGCTCAAGATGGCAGAGGGACTCTTGAAGGTTGATGTTATTGGCGGAGAGACATTGCGGTTTTCAGATAGTTTTTCGTGTCCGGATTGTGGTATCAGCATTGATGAAATAGAACCACGCAGCTTTTCGTTCAACAATCCGTTTGGCGCATGTCCGTGCTGTACAGGTCTTGGTTTTCAGAGAGAATTTGATGTCGATTTGATGATTCCTGACACGAAGTTGTCTCTGAATCAAGGAGCGATTTCTGTGATTGGATGGCAATCAAGCGGTGATAAGAAAAGCTATACGCATGCATGTCTGGAGGCACTTGCGGATGCCTACGGTTTTTCACTTGATACGCCATTTTGCGATTTGGATGATAAAGCCAAAAATATAATTTTGTATGGTACAAACGGCAACCGAATACGTGTGAATTATCAGAGCGCAAGAGGAAGTGGCGAATATTATGTTGAATATGAAGGCTTGATAAAAAATGTTCAACGCCGATACAAAGAGTCCTCAGAAAGTGTTCGGGAAGGCTATGAGGAATATATGACGACGGTTGCCTGTGAAGTTTGCGGGGGCAAACGCTTAAAGCCTGAATCGTTGGCAGTAACAGTTGGCGGTATCAATATTTATGATATGACAGTCATGTCAATTGTTAAGCTGAATGAATTCATGAATTCCATGGAGCTTACAGAACGGCAGGAGGTAATCGGCGCACAGATTCTCAAGGAAATAAAGGCACGAATCGGATTTTTGATTAATGTAGGTCTTGATTATTTGTCACTTGCCCGTTCAACAGGAACACTTTCCGGTGGTGAAGCACAGCGTATTCGTCTTGCTACACAGATTGGCTCAGGACTGATTGGTGTTGCATATATATTAGACGAGCCAAGTATCGGTTTGCATCAGCGTGATAATGACAAGCTCATTCAGGCGCTCAAAAAGCTTCGTGATCTTGGAAATACACTGCTTGTTGTTGAACATGATGAGGATACCATGCTTGCGGCTGATCATATTGTTGATATCGGACCGGGAGCCGGTTCTCAAGGCGGCGAGGTTGTTGTACAAGGAACTGCCAAGGAAATAATGGCATGCAAAGAATCAATTACAGGAGCATATCTTTCGGGCAGAAAATCCATACCGGTTCCTCTTACTCGTAAGCAACCAACGGGTTACATAAAGGTCATTGGTGCGCGAGAGAACAACCTCAAGAATATTAATGTCGAGTTTCCGCTCGGTGTAATGACAGCAGTTACAGGCGTTTCGGGTTCCGGAAAGAGCTCACTTGTGAATGAGATTTTGTATAAGAGACTTGCCCGTGAACTAAACCGTGCGAAGATTAAGCCGGGTAAACACGACCGCATAGAGGGTCTGGAACAGTTGGATAAGATAATTAATATTGATCAGTCTCCGATTGGACGTTCTCCGCGTTCGAATCCCGCAACTTATACAGGCGTGTTTGATTTGATTCGCGATTTGTTTGCGCAGACAAAGGATGCGAAGGCGATGGGCTACAACAAGGGCAGATTCTCATTTAATGTGCCGGGTGGTCGATGTGAGGCCTGTAAGGGTGATGGTATAATCAAGATTGAGATGCATTTTCTTGCAGATGTGTATGTTCCGTGTGAAGTATGCGCAGGCAAACGTTATACACGTGAAACACTGGAAGTCAAATATAAGGGCAAGAGTATTTATGATGTGTTAGACATGACAGTAGACGAGGCTTGTGAATTCTTTGCAAGTGTACCGTCAGTTATGCGTAAGATCATTACTCTGCAGGAAGTAGGACTCGGATATATTAAGCTTGGACAACCGTCAACAACACTTTCCGGTGGGGAGGCACAGCGTATTAAGCTTGCGACTGAACTTTCACGAAGAAGTACAGGACGGACAATTTATGTATTAGATGAGCCGACAACAGGCCTTCATTTTGCAGATGTTCATCGTTTGGTCGAGATTCTTCAGAGACTGTCTGAAGGAGGTAATACCGTTGTCGTTATAGAGCACAATCTGGATGTAATAAAGACTGCAGATTATATTATTGATATCGGCCCGGAAGGAGGAGAAGGCGGTGGTACGGTCATTGCTTCAGGAACACCTGAGGAAATTGTCAAATGCAAGAAGTCGCACACGGGAGAATATCTTAAGAAATACCTTAAAAAATAAAATACCTTTACTTTTTTAAAAGTGATATGTATAATGTTTGTGAATGTTCATAATTACGTGGTCTATGTAATTATTTGAGACATACAATAATAAGTTTTACGGAGGAAATTCAAATGTTAGTTTCAGCTACAGAGATGTTGCAGAAGGCAAAGGCAGGCAAGTATGCAGTAGGTCAGTTCAACATTAACAATCTTGAGTGGACAAAGTCAATTCTTTTAACTGCTCAGGAACTCAACTCACCGGTTATTCTTGGTGTATCTGAGGGTGCAGGTAAGTATATGACAGGTTACAAGACTGTTGCAGCTATGGTTAAGGCTATGGATGAGGAACTTGGAATTACTGTTCCTGTTGCATTACATTTAGATCATGGTTCATATGAAGGTTGCTACAAGTGTATCAAAGCAGGCTTCACATCTAT
>CALYVE010000060.1 GCA_945492935.1 uncultured Lachnospiraceae bacterium | reverse complement strand
GCACCGATGACAGTTATTACGGCAACAGCAGTGGATGCACTTGCTCATATAATAGAAAGCTATATTAATACAGCGGTATCTGATTTTGTACGTATGTATGCAAAAGAAGGTCTTAATGTTTGGTCAAAGAGTAAGGATGTTTTGCTTGGAGAGAGGGCATTAACAATAAAAGATGCAAAAAATCTTTTGCATGCGGCTATGCTTGCAGGTGTATGTATTGCACATGCTGGTACGACGATTCCGCACAGTCTTAGTTATATGATTACATATGAAATGGGTGTAGCGCATGGAACGGCAGTCGGTCATTTTCTGCCGGGATATGTCAAGAATGCATCTTATGAAGAACAGCAGTTTCTTTATGAAAACGCGAACTTTAAGAATTATGACGAATTTGCCGATTTCATAGAGAAAACATGCGTGGTAGACATAATTTCTGATGCGTTGATGGAGAGAACTGTTCAGTCGGTTGTTTCGAATGCTGCAAAGAAAGCGGCATGTCCATTTTATTTTAATGATACGATTTTAAAAAATATGGAAGGCAAAAAAGAGAATATGAAAAAGGGTGTAATTTTTGATTTGGATGGTACATTATGGGATTCTTCGCAGGCAGTTGTTGATTCCTGGAATGAAGCAATCCGAAAATTCACAGACGAAAAATATTATTGCACATTGGAGATGATGCATAATTTCATGGGACGTACAATGGAAGAAATCGGCATTGAATTGTTCTGTAACGAAACGAGAGAGCGTGCGATGGAGCTTCTTACTATATGTATGGATTATGAGAATCAATATATCGAAAAAACAGGTGGTATTTTGTTTGACGGTTTGGAGGAGATGCTTCAGGAGCTTAAACAGAGAGGCTATTTTATAGCGATTGTAAGCAATTGTCAGGAAGGCTACATTGAAGCATTTTTGAAATACCACAAGCTTGGAAAGTATTTTAATGATACAGAAAACTATGGTCGCACAGGAAGAGATAAGGACTATAACATCAAGCTTGTTGTCGAGAGAAACAAGCTCGATAAGGCCGTTTATGTAGGTGATATTATGGGTGATTACAATTCGACAATGAAAGCCGGATTACCGTTCATTCATGCCGCGTATGGTTTTGGCACCGTGCCGGAAGGAACACCGCGTGTGGAGAGTATAAGGGAAATTCCTGATAAGGTCGTTGAGATCATCGGATAATATTATTAATGTGGAAAATGTACAGTTACAATGGATTTCGTTTTTTGTAGAAAGGATAATCAATGTCAAGTTTCGTTGAGTTTCAAAATGTTTCCAAAACATATCAAAGTGGTGATGTAAGGGTTGATGCATTGAAGGATGCTACCTTTGAAATTGGAGAGGGTGAGATTTGTGTCATTGTCGGTCAATCCGGTGCCGGAAAAACAACATTGCTAAATATTTTAGGCGGAATGGATACACTTTCCTCAGGTTCCGTTTTCTTGGACGGAAATGAGGTTTCAAAATACAGTAAGCGCCAATTGGCTTCATATCGTCGAAAAGAGATAGGTTTTGTTTTCCAGTTTTATAATTTGATTCCGAATCTGACGGCACTCGAAAATGTTGAAATAGCATCTTTGCTGTCAAAAGACCCAATGGATGCGAGAGAAGTACTTTCCCTTGTAGGTCTGGGTGAGCGGATGGACAATTTTCCGGCACAGCTTTCCGGTGGTGAGCAGCAGCGAGTGTCGATTGCGCGGGCCCTCGCAAAAAAGCCGAAGCTATTACTTTGCGATGAGCCGACAGGAGCACTTGATTACGAAACGGGAAAAGCGATATTAAAATTACTTCAGGATTGCAGCCGAAAGCAGAAAATGACCGTTGTTATTATTACACATAACTCGGCGCTTACAGCTATGGCTGATCGTATCATTAAAGTCAAGAACGGCCAAATAGCATCCGTGCGTTTGAATGAAAAGATTGTTCCTGTAGAAGAGATAGAATGGTAATAAATTGAGAGATAGAGTATGAATCGTACATATAACAAAAATATTTTTCGAACAATTAAAAACAGTTTAGCAAGATATTTTGCTATCATGGCAATCATTGCGCTTGGTGTAGGCTTTTTTTCGGGATTGAAGGTTACAAAGCCCGGAATGATACAGACGGGGGACTCCTACATGAAGGAGCATAACATGTATGATTTTCGATTGCTGTCTGCTTTCGGATTTTCGAATGATATGATTGACATGATATCGAAATATGTAGTAGACGGAGCGGTCGAAGGAGCATTTTCAAAGGATTTTTTGTACGTGAACGATGCGGGCTCTGAAATTGTACTGAAAGCCTACTCGATGCCGGATCAAATCAATACACTAAAACTACGCGAAGGTCGAATGCCGGAAGCTGCTGATGAATGTGTGCTGGACTATTATCAGTTTCGAGATAAGGATATGATAGGAAAGCAAATTGTGATTGCGGACTCGAACTCGGATGATTCAAAAAATGTGTTTAAGTACCATTCCTACAAGGTTGTAGGTATGGTGAATTCTCCTTTGTACATTAATATCGAGCGCGGAACGACAATGCTCGGTAATGGTCGTATCGGAGCGTTTGTATTTATGCCTGAGGCCGGTTTACAGTTTGAAAACTACAATGAGGTTTACATAACATTTCGAAATTCATATGATATTTATTCGGATGAATACAAAGCGTTTATCGAAGAACAAAGAGAAAAAATAGAAGCTCTTTGTAAAAATAAATGCATGGAATACGGAATTCCGGAAAGCGCGTTGATGGTTCTTGACCGGTCATCAAATGTCGGGTATATGTGCTACGACAATGATACAAATATTGTAGATGGAATTGCAAAGGTATTTCCGATTTTTTTCTTACTGATTGCAGCATTAGTCTGTTCTACAACAATGACAAGAATGGTGGATGATGAAAGAGGGCAGATTGGAACATTTCGGGCACTTGGATACAGTAATGGGGCAATTATGAAGAAATATCTGATTTATTCAGGAAGTTCGGCTTTGGTTGGTTGCTTCGTCGGCTTTTTCGTAGGAACCTGGGTCTTCCCTTATGCCATTTCGCAGGCGTATCGTATGTTATATGATTTTGGTGCAAAGCTTGAATATTATTTTTCACCGGGACTTCTTGTGATTTGTATTGTTGTATCGCTGCTTTGCTCAATGGGAACGACTTATCTTGCATGTAAAAATGAACTCCGCTGTATGCCGGCAGAGCTTGTACGACCGAAGGCACCTGCGGCAGGAAAACGTATTTTTTTGGAGCATATTCATTTCTTGTGGAGCCACATGAAGTTTCTGCATAAGATTACAGCGAGAAATGTATTCCGTTTCAAAAAACGAATGCTTATGATGATTATCGGAATTGCAGGTTGTACCGCACTAGTTCTGACCGGACTTGGCATTAAAGATTCGGTATCAAATCTGCCGGATTTTCAATATGGTGAAATTGATATTCATGATATTGAAGTAACGTTTGCAACGGATGTCACAGAACAAACAATCGAAGAAATTGAAAACATTGTTGGAGACTCCCTGCAAGGTGTATGTGCAATTTATCGAACTGCGATGGAATATCATACGGAGAATGCAATAAAAAATGTAAACGTAATCGTTGCAAATGAGCAGGACTTAAATGGTTTCATTCAATTTAATCTCATTGGCGATGGCAAATATCCGTCAACCGGCGAGACGTTCATTAGTGAAAAGCTTGCGCAAATCGCAAAGCTTTCTGTTGGCGATGAAATCACCTTCACGGATGGTGAAAGTAAATCAATGACACTTACAATTTCGGGTGTTTTCAAAAACTATGTCTGGCATTATGCATATGTGACACCGGAAACTTTCCAAAGATTTTTTGGTACAGACTGTACACCAAATACGGTATATCTAAATGTAACGGATGACAGTGCGGCGTTTGAGGCAGGGGCGAATTTGAAAAAAATCACCGGCGCAATGAATGTATTAATTGTTCCGGAGATGAAGGAACGTGTCGACAACATGATGTCCATGCTGGATGCTGTTGTAGGGCTTGTTATTGCAAGCGCAGCTGCACTTGCCTTTATCGTATTATTCAACTTAAGTAACATCAATATTACAGAGCGTGTTCGCGAAATTGCAACGATAAAGGTACTTGGATTTTACCCTCATGAAACAGGAACATACGTATTCCGTGAAAATCTTGTTCTTTCCCTTATGGGTATAATAATTGGACTTCCGCTTGGAATATGGCTTCACAAATATGTTATAGCTCAAATTAACGTAGATATGGTTTCGTTTGCAGTTAAAATCAAGCCGGCCAGCTATGTGATTTGCTGTGTCGTTGTGCTACTGTTCCTCTTTTTTGTGGATCTTGTTATGCGACGCAAAATTGACGCCATTAACATGGCTGAATCTCTGAAATCTGTAGAGTAAAAATTGTTTCAGAGTACAATTTACTATTGGCAATAAACAGAAAAATAAAAAAAGTGGCAAAATTCAATCTCAAATAATTAAGTTTGTTTTCAATCAGCTTTCTTCACGGTGATGGATTCCATGCAGGGACATTTGCGACCGTCAGTACTTAATGAGTGCAAAGCACGAATTTAGTACTGCTACGCGGAGCAACTAAGCGGAAGCGGTCCCGGAATGGAACCATCACCGTGAAGAAAGCGTCCGGGTAAGAATCGTGCCAACGATTACTTGACAGAAACCGGGCTTAGTGTAGCCTTGCTATTTGTAGAATATATATGGTATGATAAACAGAATGGTTTTTTTAGAAGTTAGGGAGGAAAATAAAGATGGCTTTACACATGATTAAAAAGGTGCCTACCCCGGATGAGATTCGCGAAACACATCCAATGGGAGCCGAACTTGTAAAAATCAAAACAGAAAGAGATGCAGAGATTCGTAAGGTGTTTACAGGTGAGTCAGATAAGTTTCTTGCTATTATCGGACCTTGCTCTGCAGACTATGAAGATTCGGTATTAGATTATCTTTGCAGACTTTCAAAGGTACAAGAAAAAGTCAAAGACAAAATAATTATTATTCCAAGAATATACACAAATAAGCCGCGTACAAACGGCTCGGGATATAAGGGAATGTTACATCAGCCAAATCCGGAAAATAAGCCGGACTTTATTGAAGGAGTAAAGGCGATTCGTAAGATGCACATTAAGGCTATTGCAGAGACCGGACTTACCGCAGCTGATGAGATGCTTTATACAGACAACTGGCCATATCTGGAGGATATATTATCATACGTTGCGATTGGTGCACGAAGTGTTGAAAATCAGGATCACAGACTTACAGCCAGTGGTATTGATGTGCCTGTTGGTATGAAAAATCCTACAAGTGGTGACTATACTGTTATGTTGAATTCATGCGTTGCCGCACAGGCAAGTCATACATTTATGTTCTCCGGCTATGAGACAAAAACAGATGGAAATCCTTTGGCACATTGCATTTTGAGGGGTTCCCTGTCAAAGAGCGGACGGTCCCTTTCCAATTACCATTATGAAGATCTTAAGCTTTTGGCAGATATGTATGATAATTATAATCTCGTTAATCATGCATGTATTGTTGATGCAAATCATAATAATTCAGGGAAGCGATGGGATGAACAGCCACGTATTGTCAATGAGATTATGATGAACCGAAGATATTCAGAGAGCGTTTGTAAGCTTGTAAAGGGCGTTATGATAGAAAGCTATATTGAAGACGGTAATCAGCCAATCGGCGGGGGTTGCTACGGTAAATCTATTACTGATCCATGTCTTGGTTGGGAGAAGTCAGAACGTTTGTTGCTGGATATGGCGGAGCAACTATAAAATACTGATAAGAAGGTAATTATGGAGTTTACGGTTGGACAATTCATCAAACTAAAAAAGCAGCATCCGTGCGGTACAAACAGGTGGGAAATTCAACGCGTTGGTATGGATTTTCGAATAAAATGTACAGGCTGCGGGCATTCTATGATGATACCACGCACAACTGTCGAAAAGAATTTTCGAAGTTTTATAAATTAAATGAGGGAAGAGAAGTGAAGATTATTATTGCAGGCGGTGGAAAAGTTGGTATGGCACTTGTGCGTAAGCTTTCCACAGAAGGTTATGAGGTAACCTTGATTGATACCAAACAAAATATTTTGGAGGATGCGGTTAATCGCTTTGATGTTATGGCTGTGCAAGGTAATTGTGCAGTGATTTCGGTGTTAAATCAGGCAGATGTTATGAACGCAGATTTGCTTATTGCGGTTATTGGTGCGGATGAAACAAACTTGCTTTGTTGCGTAACAGCACATAATCTTAATCCGAATATTCATACAATTGCACGTATTCGTACACCGGAGTATACGGATCAGGTGTATGATATCCGTGATGCATTTGGCTTGTCTATGGTGCTGAATCCGGAACGACGTCTTTCGGTTGAGGTTGAACGTTTACTCCGTTATCCGGGATTTTTACACCGTGATTCTTTTGCTAAGGACCGTGTTGAAATCGTTGAGGTACAAGCGGATGAAAAAAGCCCTTTGATTGGATGCAGCTTGATGAACTTGAACAAGATTACTACAGCAAAGGTACTTGTATGTACAGTGCTTCGTAACGGAATGGCCATTACGCCTGATGGAAGATTTACTTTTGAACAGGGCGATCGCGTGTTTGTTACTGCACCGACAAGTAACCTTGCTATGCTCCTTAAGGACCTTGGTTATATTTCAAAACCTGCAAAGCGAGTTATGATTTGTGGTGGAGGAAGTACCGCCTTTTATCTCGGTACAAGACTTCTCAAAACCAATATAGGAGTTACGATTGTTGAAAAAAATTACGAACGCTGCGTATATTTGGCAGGGCAGCTACCAAAGGCTAATATT
This sequence comes from uncultured Lachnospiraceae bacterium, assembly GCA_945492935.1. Lineage (GTDB taxonomy): Bacteria > Bacillota > Clostridia > Lachnospirales > Lachnospiraceae > Coprococcus_C. The sequence goes on along the minus strand of CALYVE010000060.1, from coordinate 1,629 downwards.
ATCCATGGTGATGCAACAGATTTTAATTTGCTCGAGCGAGAAGGCATTCGCAATTGCGATGCTGTAATTGCGATGACCGGACTTGATGAGATGAATATGATAATCTCCTTATACGGCAGGGAATTAAAGGTTCCGCAGATTATTACAAAGGTTGCTTACTTTGAGAACAGCCAGATGCTTGGCAAGCTTCCGCTCGGCAGCATTATTGATCCAAAGGAACTTTGCAGTAACACGATTGTGAGATATGTACGTGCACTGAAGAATCAGACAAGTGCAGCTGTTACTGTTCATGCCATTGCAGATGGACAGGCAGAAGCGCAGGAGTTTCGATTGGATGAGAAGACAAAGCATTGCGGCGAACCGCTTAAGAAGCTAAAGCTTAAGAAGAATATTTTGATTGTATGTATTCGTCACGAAAAAGAGCTTTGTATTCCGGATGGTGAATCAACCTATGATATTGGAGACACGGTCATTATTGTTACCGGACATAAGCAGATTGTAAATAGTTTCAATGACATATTTGAGGAGTAATATTTATCATGAATTATAAAATGATTGGAAAATATATCAGTGAAATTTTGTTTATTGAAGCATTAGTTATGATTCCGGCACTTTGTATCAGTACCTTCGAAAAAAATGCAAAGGCAATTGCAAGCTTTACCGCAACAATCACAATAATTTTGGCGACTGTTTTGATTTTACATCTGCTTTGCCATAATGCAAGACATATGATGTATGCAAGAGAAGGTCTTGTTTGCGTCGGTTTTTCATGGATCTTCATGAGCTTGCTCGGTTGTTTACCTTTTGTAATATCAGGTGAAATTCCACAATTTATTGATGCTTTCTTTGAAACGGTTTCCGGATTTACTACAACCGGTGCATCCGTTGTGTCAAATGTAGAAGGGCTTTCCAAAGGTATGCTTTATTGGCGAAGCTTCACGCATTGGATTGGAGGTATGGGCGTTCTTGTATTTTTACTGGCGCTGAACACGCAAAAGGATGAGCGTGCCGGTTTTACAATGCATTTATTGCGAGCAGAAAGCCCGGGGCCTGACGTCGGTAAATTAGTTCCGCACATCAAAGAGACAGCGAAAATATTGTATTTGATCTATATTATTTTGACATTGCTTGACTATATATTCCTGATTATTGGAGGAATGCCGGCATTTGATGCGATTTGTACTGCATTTGGTACAGCGGGTACCGGTGGATTTGGTATTAAGAATGACAGTATTGCAAGCTATAGTCCATATATCCAGAATGTTTGTACAGTATTTATGTTATTATTCGGCGTGAACTTCAGCTGTTATTATTTACTGCTGCTGCGTCAGTTTAAGAGCGTATTAAAAGACGAAGAACTCCGGACATACATTCTTATGGTTGGCGCAAGTATTGTGGCAATTGCAATTAATATTCGAAGCATGTACGAAACACTGGCAGAAGCTTTTCGACATTCAGCCTTCCAGGTTGCAACCGTCGTTACAACAACCGGTTTTGCCACTACGGATTTTGATTTGTGGCCGAGCTTTTCAAAGACGATTTTGCTATGTTTGATGTTAGTTGGTGCCTGTGCGGGAAGTACAGGTGGCGGATTTAAAGTTGGACGTGTAATTCTTTTAGTAAAGACGT
>CALYVE010000059.1 GCA_945492935.1 uncultured Lachnospiraceae bacterium | reverse complement strand
TCCTTCCTTCAATCCATCCTTGCGAGAATTGTCAAAAATAGTATTATTGTTCGCATAAGCATCGATATCAAACATTTGAAGAGCAATCTTTACATTCTTCGCCTCCCGGAACGCAAGACGCATTTCTGTTTTCAATCGTACAAACTTCATAACCGGAATGCTAAGCAGTAATATGAATAATACCAGAATCAGTATTTTAAATTTGTTGGATTTGAAAAAATTCCGCAACGCGCTTCTCATAATTTTTTCTCCTTTTAGTCATTACAAACTGTTATTTTACTCATATCAGCATCTGAAAAATTAAAGCATTCGATGTACGAAACATTCGTATAATCACCATATTTCGCGCTTGATAATGTACAGGTCATCTTTATTATATTGGGATTATAATTTCCAAGAACCTGTTCAAACTTTAATTCCTCGATATGATATCCCATATATGCTTTCGAATCAAACATCCAGTCTTCTGCTGCAATTTCATGTCCTTCGTCAGCATCCTTTACTGCATAATAATGCATCACGAAGTATCCGTCCTTTGCTTCAATATATACCTGCGTACCCGTATGATTATAAAATTCTATTCTGCCATTTTCATTTCCTGCCGAATCCTTGCCGATAATTATCGCATAATCAAGTACTGTTTCCGTGCCTTCTGCATTTTTACGAATCAGATTTGTAGTCATTGCACCTTCTATCTCTCCTTTGATTTTCGTTGCAATAATATCTGAAACCTGCAGAGTGGTTGAAATGCTTTTTGCACTATAATAGACACTCACAACATTTGAAATAACCTTTGTGGCAGCAACCATAAACAAACTAATCAAAGCAAAGGTTGTAATCATTTCAACAAGCGTTGTTCCGCGGTTCTTTATTCTGTTTTCGCTTGTCTTATTTTCTACCATAGTTATTCCTCATACCGAAACCGTAATTGCTTCAAATCTGCCTCGACACATTCGTAACAGTCAATAACAGCATTCTTCATTATAAGTGAAGACGCTTTAATGTTACGATTCTTATCTTCCTTTACATTTAGCGTAATCGTTACACCATCCAGCTTTGTATACCCTTCTGTAAAATCTGTGTTATTTGTTGAAAGGACATCCTTCGTATACATTTGTTCGTTTAATGTATGGATGTCATTTACCAAATCCTTGCTGTTTTTTACCATCTCATTTGACATTCCGACAATATGAACCATACATTCAACAACAACCAAAACAAGAATGGTAAAGCCAACTAACACCTCAACCATTGTTGAGCCTTTATTATTCCATTTGAATTTGTTAAAGAAATTCATCATATAATCACCTTATTCTCGTTCCTGAAAACTCCATTTCCAATGTTCAGTCTCATTCACCGAATAGCCGGAAGGATTCACAACAGCAAGTGCAGACGATGTATCAACTGCACCGGAAAGTGTCGTTGACGGATAATCATTTACACTTAATGTAAAATAATTGCGCATAATTGCACTTTGATCATCTCTCTTTACTTCGACCTCAACACAAAGCAGTGTATCATCCTTCGTCACATCAATGTTATCATTCTGCCAATACACACGCACGACAATGTCACTTGTATACGCTTCATACTTTGAAGCATCTCCACCCGACAAATCAAGAGAGAACTCTCGATAACACAATTCTTTTTTTTCCTCTGTATATTCGGCATGATAGCCCGGCCATTGTTCCTGAAACAAATTATAACGAAGATAAAACCATAAAGAATTTTCACCGTCTGAAACACTCTTTAAAGCCATCTGCTCCTCCTCATAAGAGGCAAAATTCGGTTTTGTAAGTTCCTGTTCCAACTCCAGACTTAACGTTTTTGCTAATTCCTTACATTGTCTGCTCGTAACCTTACGTGCAGAAGAAGAAAACAAAGCATAACAGACAAGTAATAATGATAAGCTAAAGGCAACAACTACGACAGACACAATAATTGCTATCATCATTGCTGAGCCTTTATTATGTTTTGATTTTCGCATTGTCCCCCTCCTTATCAATTATAATTCAATCATACTGCCAAGTCCTTCAAAAGTGAGTTCATAAAAATCTGTCCACACACCCAAACCATAGGAATCCATCGTTGCAAACCGAACGATTGCCGTTTGTTTCGGTTGTGAAGCAAAATACTCTTTTGCATCGATTGTAAACGACCCATGCATACGTTCATCAACCGTGTTGTAGTCCATACAAATTTGCTTATATTCGGTCCACTTCATATTGTTATTTTCATCGAGTACAATAATCTGTGCCATAATCAAATCGGAATTTGATGTCAGGTTGTATGTAACATGTATTGTATTTTGATCAATTTCATCGACCGTTGCAGATACTTTTGGTATTGCAGTCACAACTGCATCAAAGGAATCCTCAATTGTAAATACGTCTTCCCTATGCATATTATCAAAATATGAAGCATAGCATCCAATCTGTGAATCTAAATATGCACCATCATCTGCATTTACGCAGGCCTGTACGGTTACCTTTCCGTTAAATTCATTCCACTCATATGGCAGGACAAGAATAAATCCATCGTTTGTTTTTCGAACAGAAGCACATTTGCTAAAGCGAATTATTTGCGTAACCGGAGGCTGCTCTGTAACATCCTCCAAAACAGATTTTTTGTCCTTATCGAAACCTTCTGCACCGGTTTCTTCGCTGTCGACTGATTTTGTATCAGTTTCTTCATCGCCGGTTGATTTTGTATCGGTTTCTTCGTCACCGTCTGATTTTGTATCGGTTCCTTCATCGCCGTCTGATTTTGTATCGGTTTCTCCGTCGTCAGTTTCGATAGAAACAACATTCATTTGCGCTTCAAACTCTCTCTGAAACGGCAAATCCACAATATCCTGTTCGCCATCTAAGGTTCCTAAATACTTCCAAAAATCATATGGCTCACCAATTACACCTGTAATTCTTTCTGAATCACAGCCTATGTAATATACATCGAAAACGGTATTGTTTCCTTCCGGACGTTTCACAATCGAAATCTTTCGAACAGAATCATTCACAATCTGCAAGCTGTAGCTGTCTGCATAATCGCTTTCCTTAAGAACAATTGCACGTTGTTCAATTTTTTTGATGGTATTATCTGTCTTATCAGAAGACCAATCAACCCCGTCATAATATTCAATCTTTGTATCTAAGCAGTCTTTGTCAGAAAGCAACGGCATATCAACCATAACTTGCGGAATCTGAACCCATAAATAATTAACGGTTTCACCATTTGCATCTTCATCTGACCATGCAGAATTCAAATATTCATCGCCGGTTCTTCTGGCTGCAATCTTCAGCCATTTACCTGCATAATCAGATAATTTTAGATTGCTGCCTAACACGCAGGTCGCATAATCTAATGTATTACCATCCATTACAAGTGGCATAGACTTACTTGCAATCGTAATCCTTGCTCCCGAATTCCAGTATATAGAGTCGTCGTTTGGATTAAAATCTCCTGCATTTGCAACATCCGTTTGCAAAGCATCACAAGAATCGAAAATTGCAACAGCAAGCTCATAATTACCATTGGAAGCCGCCATGACATCATCCGATACGGAAAGTGTAATTCCATCACGATTAAGCTCTGTTTCCGTTATGGCATCATAAGTATCAATATCCGAACAGATTGTTGTAGCATCTATAGCTTCCAATCGTTTCGGTACTGTAAGAACATATCCTCCGCCAAGTCTGCTGTCACGATATACTTCCTGATTCTTTCTTGCAATTGCTTTCACTGCAATATTTAATTCGCTCTCTTCCTCGAACTTCGATAAATCAAGAATCTCTGTGTGATGAACCTTGGAATCGTCAATTTCCTCCGGATATATATTTTTCTCATAGCAGACATCATATGAAACGGAACCATCTGACAGGCTTACAGGCTTACGTACAAGAATTTTGTAGTATGAAATTGCCTGCTTTTCACTCATTGTCTGTATTGGTGCAAAACTTACAGCATATACTAAAGAATCTCGATTGGTTTTGCCGTTATCCGAAACAGAAAGCAAAACTTTGCTGACCGGGATTGTACTAAGGCTGACCTTCGATTGAAATTCCTTTTCGCCGGAGTTTTCAAAAATCTGTTGATTCGTAGCCTTATCATATCGCCCCTGTCTTGTTACAATAAGCTTAAGCTTTGCATAATCCCAAATATCCAAAACATCTTCAAAACTGGCTGTGTTGTTTACAAGATTCGTCTGTTCACCGAGCAAATCAAACGAACCGTCCTTATTGAATCCAAGCAGCTTCGTATCGTAAACTGCATTTTCATAATCCTTATCAATATCCCAGCTAAATGTATAAATCAGATTATCAGATGTTGAAACCTCGTAAGAGTCCGTTATTTCAGGCATTTCCTGTACCGGAATTGTATTGGAAGCACTCATAATACTCTGCGTATTTGTCTCAATATAATTTGAGACTGTCTGATAAGATTCACAAGCAAATACAGTTGCCCCATCCCGATTAAATGCTACAATTCCGTCCCCTTTTCCTTCAGCTGCAAAAAGTTCTCCATAGTTTTTGCAACGAAGAACCTTCATGTCATTTACCGCACAAATTCCGCCTGCATAACCGGTTCCTTTTGCCGTAACAGTTCCATAATTATCACAATCAGCAATACGTCCTTCGGTCAGATTTATCTTCTGATTATATCCAACGATACCGCCAACATTCCCTTCCTCAGCGGTTACAGTGGCATAATTTGCAAAAAAACCGATTTTTGAATCATCGTTGTGCACAGCATTTTTTCCAACAATACCGCCAACCGTATCATGTCCGCTGACAGATCCGGTTACTGTGATTTTGTAGTCATCCTCTGCCGAAGCTGTCACAATGACACCATCATTAATTCCTACAATACCACCAACATTATCTCCTGTAGATGAAATATTAATATCATCCATATTATGTACAAGTAAAATAATGCCGGATTCCCCGTTATATGCCGCAACTCCACCTGCAGCGCCGGCACAAACAACGGTTATGGAATTTACAGACGGATTTTGAATATATCCGTAGTTAACCGCTACAAGCGCACCAGCCATTTCCTGTCCGATAACAGAAGCTTTGTCGGCCGAACAATTTTTAATCATCGCATTGTTCTGATTCAGTCCACAAAGACCGGCAGAATAATTTCTCGCATTGGAATAAATGACAGATGCCGAACAATTCAAAAGAAATCCATTATTCGTTTCACAAATTGTACCGCAATAATCGCCCTTTGACGCAATCATCGACAACGAATCAGCCGAACAGTTTTCTAAAACTGTCTTTGAACCTACCATTCCGATAATTCCGCCGGCATATGAAAAATAACTGTTATTTGTATCCGCTATATCCTGGTTGGCAAATATAGGGGTGTTATTCGTCGTATTCTTGATATAGAGCCGGCTTTCTTCGTTACTGAATCCAACGATACCTCCGACACAAATATTACCCTCTATTTTGTTCAGTCTGCTCACCTGATATTCTGATGTTTGTCCGTTGATTACAAAAGCAATATCCGAAACATTTAGCTTACTTGTAAGTCCTGCTATCGAATCAATCGCATCGACAACATGGTACTGTGCAGTAAGGGAACCACTGTTACCGGTAATTGCATTCAAAATCTGCTTTGAAAGTTCATTTACATAACCATATTCTGTTCCCGTATTCGAATTATCTATCAACAGATTGTAACCGATAAATCCTCCTACAAATGCATTACCACTGACAATTTCCTCTGTGTTATTTGCACTGTAGCTTGTAGCGATTGCATATTTATTTTCAAAAGCCGGTAGATCAACCGGAGGTTCGTTCGGCTTAGAAGATGCAGCTTCATAGTATTCATATTTATGAATTGTTTCAAACTGTAAATTTCCTACATCCGCCTCGGTATCACCAATAATCTGGAACTGACCGGTAATTGTTTCCCCAGGCAAAATTGTATTGTTATATACAAACTGCGGAACAATTATTAATTTTCCGTTTTTATGTTCATAGCGAATCCACCCACTGTATACTTCAAAATCACGATCTTTTACATCAATTTCGAAGCCCCAGCCTTCAATCATTTTATCAGTAGTATTCGTAATGGAATAATTATATCCGGCGATGTATTTTCCTGTCTCATTTTGCCAGACGCCATATGGTGTAAGTGATACTGTAAAATCACGATTCACCTGATTTGTCAACGTTCGGGCTTTTACCGCACGTAAAATATTATCTACATAAAGACGCACCTCTGAATTTGTAAACTTAAAATAATCAATACTTGATTTTGAATAAATTGAAAAACCAAGACCGCCTCCCGGCAAATAATCGTTTTCATTCAGCGGTGTAATAATCAATTTATTGTTACGAATTTGGAAAGTATGATTTACTGCCTGGCACAAACGAACTTCCACCCCATCCGGAATATCAATTTCAATTCTCCAATCCGAAACAGATGCACCGTTCTTTGGCAATGCTGTTATCGAATATTGAGAAATAATATCGATTCCGTTACCATCCAAATAAGCGTTCGTTCTGTCAAAGGACAATGTAAAATCATTCGTTGGATTCTCTGTCGGATTATCCGGCAAGATCGGTGCAGGCGTATCCGTCGATTCGTCATCTGTTACTTCCGGTATTGCAGGTGCAGAATATACAGGAATCTCAATCGTGCCTGCCGTATATCCCGAAGTATTGATTATATTGCCGCCCAGTATACCACCGACAAAACATCCGCCGTATACACTGCTTGGACTTGCCTCAATGCTCTTTGCCGAACCATCACCGGACTGTAAAAGGTCAAGCGATGCGTTAAATCCTACATATCCGCCCACAAAGCAACCTTGCTCTGTTCCCCGAACAAAACCGCCATCTACTGCATAATCTTCAACAACCGCCTGCTCGTCATTGTATCCGACAATTCCGCCAACATACGACGTTCCGGAAATATTGCTCGTAATAGTAATCCTTCGTTCATCAGCGGATGCTGTTTCGATAATTAGTGTCTTGTCCTTTGTATCTCGAAGTGTATTACCGATAATTCCGTTGTTATAGCCGACAATTCCGCCGACATAATCCCCTGAAAATCTCTGCATCAATTCCGTCGGAATCTTACTGCCGTCAATCTTGCTGTCACAGTTATAAATCCAGCCCGTATTAACTCCGGAAATACCACCTGCATAACTATCCTTAGCAAAAACATAACCCTTGTTCTGCCAATTTAATAATTCAGCATCGTAATATACATCCCGTTTTGGAGTTGCTATTGTTTCTAAAGCTTCTATTTCTTCCTGTTCTTCTTCCAAATCAGCATTACAGCCCGTGATACCACCTACATATTTTACACCTATGACATTTGCCGTATTTATGGACTTTTCACCTTCAAAACTGCCATCTGCCGAACCGCAATTATACCCCGTAATACCGCCAACAAAGGAATGACCAAATACAAAGCTGACATCACCATCTTCATTCTTTGTCGAACAATTCTCAATTTGTCCGTAATAATTGTATCCGACAATTCCGCCGACATAAACACCGTTTAAGTTCTCGTCAAGTAACGTTGCGATATCAGAATCGTCATATTTTGAAACACTGACACAGTCAACAATTCTAAGCAGATTTGTATTCTTCGAACCATCCCCGGCTTCATACATATTTGCGGCATAACCTGTGATTCCGCCGATAAATCCGCATTTTTTTGCATCAACATTGTTTGTTCCGACCTTTGTTCGTGCATAGACGGCACCTTTATTCTCACAATCCGTGATTGTAACAGAGACCTGTGTGTTATGCGGTGTCCGAACCTCACCGACAATACCGCCAATATACTTAATTCCTGTCACTTTTGCTTCATTCTTTAGATTTGACAATTCGATTGCGGGCAACGTGCTTCCATTCAAAGAGGTATCATTTATTCCCTGTAAATATCCAACGATACCGCCTACATGCTCCTTACCCGTAACAGAACTTGCTTTATCCTTGTCTTCGCCGGAGCTTAATACTTCAAGATTGTATAGTGTTCCGGCAGCATCATCATAGGAGCAAACATTCACACCACAAAATGCTCCAACTTTATCACTGTTGCTATATACCTTTATCTGATCAAGAGATAAATCATGTACACTGCCAAAATTCGTACAAACAAATCCGACCGGTTTTTCGCCTTCCGAATCATCAGCATAAAGGAATGAGGATGCATTGTTCACCTCTGAAATCTCCATACCTGTAATCGTATGAGAATCACCATCGAATTCGGCAAATGCTCCAAGCTGCTTAATTGAAACAAACTGACCTTCGTAACCTTCTAGCACAGTCGCACCGGCCTGTTTTGTATCATAATAATATCCTTCTTCTACAAACGTCGCCCAGTTTATATCATCTGTTAACTGATACTTAATCGACAAATCCGAATTCTGTGAAAATGCAGACCAATACTTTGCAAGCTCCGATTTGGAGAAATCTGCCAGATATCGAACATTGTACAGATGTCTTGCATTTCCAATCGAAAGTGTTGCGAACTTTGATGAATTCTCGGCCTTTGTACCAAAGGAAACCTCATCGAAATATACTGCTTCCGTGTTGCTTTGCTTAACAGGAGATGCCTTATATGCTGAACCATAAGCTTTTACTTCACAATAGATATGATCAACATCAAGACCAAATCTACTCATTAAACCAACTCTTGCATCATCTGTG
>CALYVE010000058.1 GCA_945492935.1 uncultured Lachnospiraceae bacterium | reverse complement strand
AGAGAAACAGTATTTGGTTTTTTCGCATAACACCCACCTTATCGAACATATTATACTAAATAATTAGTCAAATGTGAACAACCTAAAACAATTTTCATATGTCGAAAAAACGATAAAATTTAGCGATTTTTTTGGTTATTTTTTCAGGTCTCAATGTATTGTGCAAACTGTTCCAATAATTGCAGTTTCTTCCCTTCATCAAGCATAATCTTCTCCAGCTTTTCCTGTAATTTCGGCGAAATCCAGTTTTTAGGAGCATTCATATACTGATTACTGATTTTATAAAACTTTTCGGGATAGGAATACAGCATATAAATGTATTGTAAATCGTGTTTTGAAAGCGGGCAATAAATATCATACGTCATAAGAATCTTTTTCAAAATATTTTCGTCATAATTGTTCTTTTCAACCGTTTTTCGTAGAAAATGATATAAGTCGGCAAGCTGGTTTCCGACATAGAACTTATCAAAGCCTATCGTATTCAACTGCAAATCCCCATTGTCCAGCTGCTCAACAAGAACACTGTGATGATTATACATGCCATGACAATAGCCCAGATGATTATCAAAATCGTAATCGGATTTCTTTTCCTGCAACAAGTAAGCCTGCTCGCAGGCAACGGCCTGTTCACAGAAATAATCATATGCGCTTAAGTACAAACTTTCAAAGCTTCGTTTTGGGTGCTGCTTTGAAACAAAAGCTCTGATTCGTTTTAATTCCTGATTCCGTTTTCGAAAATTCGCAGTTGTCCGAATATGTACATCGCCATCGGTTTCCTTCCATACCGCACGTCCGATTCCATGAAAGCGCGCAAGATTTTTTACTGCGGCACATATTTCCCGTACATCTGTTATATTGCATTCTCTACCCTCAAAAAATTTGCGCAAAACATAAGGGTTATTGTATCTGTCAAATGTTACAAGGCTGTCCTTTGTGTTTTTGATACAGCGATCAATGCGCTCAAATCCAGCTTGAAACAGCCGTTCCTTGAATGCATATTCCGACTGCAGCCGACTCTCACTAATATCCGGCATTTGCAAATAAAACAGCCCTTCCTGTGCTGCTATTATCGTAGCCCCTCTTCCACGCATTGTACGAATAATCGAGATATCATATGCATCATAAACCTCGGACATTTTTTCAGACAACAACATCCCCTCCAAACACCAATCTTGTTAATTGTATGTCTGAAGGGGATGTTTCATGCATAAAAATTTGATTATTTATTCATCCTTTGTCTTGCCATCTGCAGCAAATGCTTCGCTGTATTATCCTCCGGAACATCTAACACATGCTCCAATAATTCATGCAAAACCTCACCGAGTTCACGCCCCGGCTTCATACCTAACGCAATCAAATCTTTTCCCGAGATTGCAAGGTCCGCCGTACTAAGTGCGTGTTTTTCGTTTATAACCGTCTCATACATCGTCTCAAGCTGTGAAACGAATTTCTGTTTCTCCGTAAGCCTGTAATCACTCTGCCCGGCGATATCCGCCTTTCGAAGAAGAATAAAATCCTCAAAATTCTCCGGGCCGAGCCTTCCCAAGAAGCGTCGAAAGGCCTTAATCCCGATATTGCCGGAAATGCCGTAATCATGATTAAGTATAAGTGTTTGCACCGCTTGTATCGTATGATTGTCTAATTTCAGACGTCTCAAAATGGTATTTGCAAGTTGCTTGCTTTTTTCGGCGTGCCCGTAAAAATGATCGATTCCATTTTCGTCTGTGGACTTGCAATCAGGCTTCCCGACATCATGCAAAAGTGCCGCATAACGTGCTATCATCGTAGGCGGAACATGCTCCATCACATGAATGGTATGCCAGCCAACAGAATATTTGTGATGTATATTCCTTTGCTCTGTCTCCATCATCGTATCAAACTCCGGCAAAATTATTTGCGTAATTCCAAGCCGGTAAGCTTTTTCAAGCATGTCCGGATGCGGAGACATTATGAGCTTCGTAAGCTCTACCTGGATTCGCTCCGCACTGATTTGCGCAAGAAATCTCGCCTGCTTTTTCATTGCATCCTGTGTATTCTCATCAATCGAAAATCCCAGCTGTGCCGCAAAGCGAACCGCCCTCAGTATCCGAAGCGCATCCTCGTCAAATCGCTCGGACGCAACACCAACGCAACGAATGATGCCGTCTTTCAAATCTGATATACCACCAAATATATCTATGACGCCCTGTTCATCATTGTATGCCATTGCATTGATTGTAAAATCGCGTCGTTTTAAATCCTCTTTCAGGCTGGCCGTAAATGTTACATCCTTCGGTCTTCTGTGGTCCTCATATACGCCGTCGACCCGGTAAGTCGTAACCTCATAGGCATAGGCATAATGCGCAGACTTCCCATCCGCAACCATCTGTGCTCCGGCATCCTCTGCGACTATATTTTTGTCAACAAGAACCGTCACCGTTCCATGCTCAATACCGGTATCAACAGTATGCGAGAAAATACTTTTCACCTGGTTTGGTTTTGCGTTTGTTGTGATATCCCAATCATTTGGCATCTTTCCAAGCAGGCAATCACGCACACAGCCACCGACAATATAAGCTTCAAAGCCATTTGTATTTAGTTGTCTGATTATGTGCCGAGCTCCCGCCGGCATAGAAATCTTCATCCTATGCAACTCCTTTAACGAATCCTTTATTCAAATTCATCCATCTCAATCAAATCAAAAGCTTCTCCCTGCGGCAAGCTTTTTAGAACAATGTCCTCGCCGGTAACCGGATGCACAAATTCCATACGTGTGGAATACAATCCCATTTCCAGATAACGTCTCTTTGTCTTCGCAAACTGCGGATTATACTTGGTGTCTCCCCAAATACCGCAGCCTCTTGACGCAAGCTGGACGCGAATCTGGTGATGTCTTCCTGTCTCTAATTCAATCAGAACATAGCTAAGTACACCGAGATTCGTCTCAAATACATCGATTACTTCATAATTCAGAACGGCCTTTTTTGCGCCTTTATCACCTTTTTTTGCCACAACGGTGGTGTTATTCCTACCGTTTCGGACAAGATAATCCGTCAGTGTTCCTTCCATATCCGGAAGTTCGCCTGATATGATTGCTTCGTAGTATTTTTTTATCCGGCCATCCTGAAGCATGTCCGATAATTTGGCTGCTACTGAAGGTGTTTTTGCAAACAACATGACGCCGCCTACAGGACGGTCTAAACGATGAATAATCGCTACATATGGCTCTTCATCGGAATCCGAATGATCAAACAAATAATTTGTCACCGCAGTAACCATATCCTCATCATTGGACCGGTCTCCCTGCGATGGCACACCGAACGGCTTCACACACGCCAAAATATATTCATCCTCAAATAAAATCTTTAACTTCATAAACACGCTCTTTCCTTTTGTTCAAGATATTTCTAAAGATACCATTATTATCGATAAATATCAAGGTTTCGCTCGTGCCGGTTTCTGTCAAGTAATCGTTGGCATGATTCTTACCCGGACGCTTTCTTCAAAATATGCACATATTTTTCTGTTTTCTTGCCAGCTTGTGCTGTATTCTTCATCATCTGTTTTTTCGCCAGCGATGTTTCTTCATACGTGTTGCCGCAACCTCCTCATTTGCCTGCTGAAGCTTTCGCAATGCTTCATCCAGCTTATGAAAACGCTCTTCCTCGCGTTCTTCGTTTTCACGCATAATCATATCAAACTGATGAATCACATCCTTGACAACTTCCCCCTTTATGGAATCTTTTATTATGTCCTTATTATCGCGAAGTGCATTTGCCACAACACGATTCATAATCGATTGAAGCTGGGCAGTCTTAAACTCTACTACCTGCGCAGATAATTCACCTTGTGTGTTATTTTCTTTTTCCTCTTCCTCAACAGCACTCCGGCACATCACATTTGTTTCTTTACTGCCCTTCTCCGATTCTGACTCTTCTCCCTCGAGCTTTCGTTCCCTTTCGCGTTGATAGCTTTCAATTGCAGTACGAATATTCTTTAAAGAAAATCCTTGTTCCTTTAACTTCTGTATCTCACGGAACATTTGCATATTCTTCGAATCATAATAACGATGTCCCATATCATTTCGTTTTATGGAAAGCCCAAGCTCTTCCTCCCAATACCGAAGAACATGTGTCTCCACACATAGCATTTGGGAAGCCTCTTTAATTGTAAAGTATTCCATGTTACGTCTCCTTTCGCCTGTCGGTAAATAACTTTTTCTATCCTAACTTTAACATAGAACCTCTTTTTGTTATTCACAATTCGTCCGACAAATAACTACAAAAGAGCACAAGAAAGCGTCTTGCCGGTAAGGCGATTTCACCGCGTTAAACAACAAAAAAGACTGCCGGTTTTGACAGTCTTTTTTGTACTATTTACCCATATCTGTTATGATTTTGCGTTCAGCCCTGAGACGTTTTCGCTTTCTTAAAATACGCATCAAAATAATGAGTACAACCACGATAACAACCGCTGCTATCACATTAATCAGCTTCCACTTGAAAGCTTTTGTTTTGAGCTTCTTTCGTGCTTTCTTAAGTGCCACGATATTATCATCATAATCTTTTGCAGTCGATTTACTGCTCATATACACATTATCTGCTTTAGCTATAGCATCATAAAGTGCATTCCATGTTGTTGACGTGTAAAAATTCTTGTTGATTGAACTGATATATTCCTTGTTGTCAACGATAAGCTTTTTAAGTTCCAGCTTCTGAGCTTCCGTCGGCGTGTCATAAAACACGTCATCCGTTGCAACCATATAATTAATTGCCAATGCATCCAATACCTGGCGAATATTCTCAATCGAGATTGCACGAATTCTCTTATCGCCTCTTTCATATATAAGCATACCTATAACACATTGTGTCTCGCTGTCAATGACAGGTGCTCCTGCCATACAAGAAGAAATCTTATCACTGACATAAAAATACTCAATTGTATCATTAAAATATGTTTCGTCCATCGACTCGCCGGTATCCCGATTCGTTCGCTCAATCGCTATGCCGTCATAAACAATAATCCCTCCGTCTGCCACCTTGCCGTCTTCGAGATAGACACTTCGCTTTCCGGCAAAGCCTTCAACATCTACACGCGTATATTTGGGGTCGAGCCAATGCAGCTCCTCGCCTTCATCGAGAATTTCTCCGAATTCCTTTTGTCCGCCTAACCGAAGGACATTTTTGTCTGCAAGTCCGGCAGATGGCTCCAAAATGACATATCTTGTCTCATCACTGTACGAAATCATCTTGAGTTCTGTAAAAACACCCATATTTCCAACCGCATAATATTTAGGTGTTAACTTGGTATCACCGAGACTATATTTTGTTTTTACGGCATCGACATAATCTTTTTCGCCTTCTACGATACCATAATCCGATATAATGTACTTCTTGTTGTTTGCTTCAGACGAACCGGCACCTACGCCAATCACAAAACCGGTACCCTGTTTCACATAGTACATATTCCCGTTTTCGTCCTGATAAGCTAGCACAATCTTGACTAAATAATCCAAATATTTCGGCTGGTGTTCATTCACTTCGGCTTCCTCAACAATTTCATCATCAAGTCTTCCCTCGATTTCTTCCAAGGACGCATCCGTATCTGTCGCTTTATCCTCACCCTCCGCATATACGTTTGTCGGCATCAGCAAAACAATAAACAAAGCAACCGCTATGATTTGTATTGTATTTATGAATCGTTTCATTGTAACCCCCGAGTATATTTATACTGCTTTTCTTTTGATTTTTCTTCTCGTATACAACAGTTCTATTGTCTTATATTTTGGTTAAAATATCAAGTAATTTAAGCATTTTTTCGTGAAGAAAATAACAGGGAAGAATTGCTTCATCAGCAATTCCTTTGATTGCACTGCCGGCAGGATCCCGCGCCACAAGGCCGCGGTAAAACAAAAAAAGCAAACCACCGAAAGATGATTCGCCTTTTTGTGTAACCCCCCATTGTTTATCCTAGAAAATATCTGTAGGAAGGGAATGTGCAATCTGCGCGTTTGCTTCCTCTGCTGCAGTATACTGATCAGCAATCGCATTCAACTGCTCGCTTGTATTTGTAAGGAATTCTCTCATTCTTGTTGCATCATCCTTAAGCTCATCAAACTGTGTCTTATATGCTGTAGCAGCATCTCCTGACCAGCCTGCGCCTCCGATAGAATCAACAACTGAAATCATGCTGTCTACCTTTGCTGCCAAATTCTCTCCCTGAAGGGAAATCTTTCCTGCCTCTGACTTTAACTGTTCTGGTGTACATCTTAAAATATTCATTCTATTATACCGCCTTTCCGAAATATACTATGTAATTACTTGCTTGCAATCTGAGCATTCTTGCCTTCTGTCTCAATGTAAGCCTGAATAATCTTGTCAAGTACTGTGATGTATGCCTTAATGCCTTCTGCTGCCTGCTTAAGCTTCTGTGTCTTTGTCTTATAGCTTTCCTGGAATGCGTCTGATGCATCACCTTCCCACTCGTTCTTTAAGTTTGCAACGATCTGATCTGTGTTTGCAATCTCCTCCTCGAACTGTGCACGAAGCTGCTCTAACTGAGCCTTCTTGTCCTCCATCTCTGCAACTGTAACCTGAATCTGTGCCATAATACATTGTCCTCCTCTTTATTATTATGTTTTAGTGAATAATTGCTTCCGCTGCCTTTCTCGCAGCCTCCGCAGCCGCCTGTGCAACGCGAAGCGCTGCCATCTCGGCCTGTCTAATATTTTCAGCCATCGTACGAATTGTTGCTGCCGTATTTCTAATACTTGTTGCTACATCCGTAATCTTTGTCTGCTCTGTTGTGCATTTCTGGATATATGCCTGTGCGTTATCACCGGTCCAGTTCTGATTAATTGCTGAAATGATTGAATCCATTTCTGCAACCGCATCAGCTTCAAGCTTTGCTGCTGCTGCATCTAATTCATCAGCCTTTGCAATCGCCTGCTTATAATTAAAATTAATAACGTATTCCGAAAGTGCCATAAGTTACCTCCTAGCCAAAAATATCATCTGGAAGCGTTGCTGTAATCTGCTGGATTGCTTCTTCTGTTTCTGTGTATAAGCCTGCAATCTTAAGCATATCATCCGGTGCTGTGTTCAAGTTCGCAATTAATGTCTGACCTTGTGGCGCAATCTCCTGATAATTGCTAACATGCTTATCGCTCGCATCACCACGCCAATATACTTTCGTGTTACTAACTTCGCGTTCGATGTTACTTAAATTTTTTTGGATCTCTGCGATCTCAGTTCTCATCTCCCCTGCGAGATTCTGCATCTCCTCCGGGGTAACCTTTAATGTCGTCATATTCTATCCTCCCCCACGCTATACAGAAATTGAGGAAATAATTCCATCTACATCTTTCACACACTGTTCGTACTCTGTTACCGCCTTCTTCTCATAGTTTGAAATTGATTCCAAACTAACGCAATAATTCTCAAGCTGGTTCATCTGGTCAATCATGCGCGCCTTGAATGCCTCGCTGGCATCACCGTCCCACATGTTATCAAGACGTTTTACAATATTTTCAATCTGTGCCTTGCTGGCTCTGATCTTTTTAATATAACCATCAACATCATGATTGTCATTTGTCAATGTCGATGTATTGCATCTAATCTCGTCTGCCACGGTCCCCATACCTCCTATTATTAATTAAAAAACTTTATATTCAACGATTCCAAATTTGCGACCAATGCATCAAAATTCTTGATTGGAACTCCCTGTCCCGCGTTTTCCGTTACATTTGATGAATCTGTCTTTTCACTGACAAGTCCTTGAATCGCACTTACGCTCTTCGTCATGTTCTTATTATCACGAAGACTTGTATCGTTGCCGTTTCCTGATGTGTCATCAGGTAGTATGGAATTATTTGTATTTGATGTTTCCATTCTAATCACCTTATCCCTTATTACCTAACCACAATGTTACAATATCACAATCCATTTTAACCTGGTCGTTTTTTTGACGAATGACCAGTTTTTTAGGACGAACGACCAGTTTTTACACAAGCAGTAGCTTGCTGCCGTTTGTAATATTGTATTCCCAAAGGGTCAGATTCTCGTCTAATATCTTCTTTTCATCATACGAACATAACAAAAACTCACTGATCGGTTTATTCAATTCCGTACGATATTTGACCGTCAGCATCTCACTTATTTCGCTTAAAACCTGACTGATCTTCACGGTTTCATCCACGCGAAAATCAATGCTTTCGCCAATCGAAGCGACATGAATATCTATTAAAATCATTTTGCACGCACCTCCGTTTACATGATTGACATGTAGTTTCTTTTTAGTATCGCGAATCTTTCACTTCTGTCCACCGGTTTGTCAATCTGTTCCTCGCTAATCACGCGTCCGTTTGCAGTCGCCATGCAGCAGATATGCATCGGCTTATTCACAGTATCTTTTGCAATAGCCTCCAAAATATCTTCCATATTATCCATATACAAAATAACCTTATCTTTGTTCGCCTGATTTTCTTCAATGATAACACATGGATTTGCCGGATAAATGCAAAATACACATTCCGAGGTGCCAATCATACTTTCCACTCTCACAAAATAGTGGGCAGACTTGATACAACGCATCATCGTTGTTATATCAGGGTCTGTGATAAACTGTTTGGAATCCTTATTCTCTATCACATTGTTCACGTACATATTGTGAAGTGCCATGCAAATCTCTTTTGTATCCAGACGTCCGTCGATTTGCTTTAACCCATATACCATAGATAATCCAAAGCCGGCAGAGATAACGGAAAACTCATTTGGTGTTAAGAAAAAT
>CALYVE010000057.1 GCA_945492935.1 uncultured Lachnospiraceae bacterium | reverse complement strand
GATTGCTTTGTCTAATTCCATGTAATAATCCGGATTTTCAACATAGCGAATCGAAATCTCAACATCTCTGTTTTCCGCATGATTAATAAGCTTAACCATAACAGAATCTGAACTATTTGAAATATCAGCATCAACAATCTCCGGTGTAAACATACCGGCCATAATGTAATCGTTATATACGCTGAAATCTTCAAAAGCACCTACTTTATCAGATTCTCTTGCCTGTGTAATACCTTTGATAGCAGATTGTTCAAAAGCTGTTCCATCCGATAAGTAATACGGTGCAATATCATCTGATACACTGGCATACTCCATAAAGTAATTCATTGTATTCACAACGATATCAGCATCATCATAATCAAATGGTTTTTCAGTCTCTTTACCACATCCAACCAAGCCAAGCATTAACAACATTGCAGCAAGAGCGATCAATAACTTTTTATTCTTCATCGGCTCTTCCTCTCTTCTTAAACTGCTCCATGCTTCTTATATGGTCTGTCTTCATTCTTTGTGCATAGCATATCAAATGCAGCAATCACACGCTTTCTTGTTGCATCCGGCTCAATGATATCATCAATGTAACCTCTCTTTGCTGCAGCAAGTGCGCTTGACTGAAGCTCTGTGTATTCTTTCTTGTATGATGCAATTGCTGCAAGCTTATCTTCAGCTGCCTCAATCTCTTTTGCATACATAATCTTAACAGCCATCTCCGGATCCATAGTACCGATTTTTGCTGATGGCCAAGCATATACCATATCAGTACCAATAGCCTTTGAAGCCATAACTGTATAAGCTGTACCAAATGCATCACCCATGATAACTGTTACCTTTGGAACTGTAGCCTCAGCATATGCATAAGTAAGCTTAGCAGCCGCATCAGCAATCATACGCTCATTACTTACTGTTGCAACAAATCCTGTAACATTTACAAGAGTGAGAACCGGAATGTTAAATGCATCGCAGAAGCGGACAAAATCAGCAGCTACATATGCTGCGTTTGTCGAAAGCTTGTCTCCGCCATCAACAGCCTGATTACCAACACAACCGATTGTTGCACCGTTTAACTTGATAAAACCGAGAATGATATCCTTTGAAAAATCCTTCTTCATCTCAACAAATACATTATTGTCGGCAATATTCTGTAATACGGCTCTTGCATCCTTTGCAAAGCCATCCAAGTTCGGAATGATACGATTCAAATCATCTGTACATTCTACAATATCTTCCTCAGTGTTGCATGATGGAAGCATACCAACCAATGAACGAATCTGTGCAAGAACAGCATTGTCATCCTCCAGTACAGCATCAATTAATGATGTGTTATTGCTTAAATAATCTGCAGAAGCTGTATCAAGCTTTGATGCATTGTTGCTATCCAAAGCATTTGGACTGTTAACAAAAAGCTTTGAACCGTCAGATGTCATGAATGTGAAATCTGTTAATGTAGGAATTAATGCACATCCACCGCCGCATGTACCGAAAATAGCTGTAATCTGTGGAACAACACCGGATGCTAACACCTGCTTTAAGTATACTTCACCAAAAGCATTCAATGCATCTGTTGCCTCCTGTAATCTTAATCCTGCACAATCAACAAGACCAATAACAGGTGCTCCAACCTTCATAGCCATATCATAAATCTTCGCAATCTTCTTCGCATGCATCTCACCGATTGCACCGCCAAGAACCGATGCGTCCTGACTATAAACATAAACAATTTTGTCACCGATAACACCATAACCGGTAATTACACCGTCTTTTGGAGTATCATTGTTTTGCATGTTGAAATCTGTACTTCTTGATGTTACATAAGCACCAACCTCAACAAAGCTTGCGTCATCAAGTAATGCATTGATTCTATCACTTGCTGACAAACTAAGTTTGTTACCCATGGTATATCCTCCATATTCATTTATTTTAGGCTTTGACCTACATCAAAACCAATTTCTTCCGAGTATATATTATATGCCATTAGTCCATTTTAATCAAGCAATTCTTTAAAAAAATTGGAATACTTTTTTAGCAAAAAAGAACGCAAATACAATCTGCGTTCTAATTCTGTACGTTATTTCTGTTCCTTTAATACAGCTTTATTTTTGGCAAGATAATCAATCAATGAAATGACCGTAAGTGCAAGAGCTGAATAAATCAATATATTTTCTATTACAGTAATTACATTGCTGTTGCATTCTGCCCTAAAATCGCAGATTAGAACAATTGTCATAATCATTTGAACAACAGTCTTAATCTTGCCCCACCAGCTTGCTGCAATTACTACACCATTATCAGATGCCACAAGTCGAAAACCACTAATAATAAATTCTCTTGCTATAATAACAATTACTACCCAGCATGGAATTCGATCTAATGAAATGAGGGCTACGATAGCAGAACAAACAAGTAATTTGTCTGCAAGCGGATCCATGAATTTACCAAAATTGGTAATAAGATTATATTTTCTGGCAATTTTTCCATCCAGCATATCTGTAAGACTTGCTATAATAAATAGTGATACAGCAATCCATTTTCCGCCGGGTATTTCATCTACAAGTAAAGCTATCAAAAAAAACGGAATCATTATAACTCTAAATATTGTTAATTTATTCGGTAAATTCATCTACTATCTCTCCTATCAAATCATATGGTCCGGCCTCTGTAATACGAACATCAATATAGGTACCGGACATTAGTTCATAATCGCAATGAACAAATACAAGTCCGTCAACATTCGGCGCATCTTTGTATGAACGTCCAACATAAGCATCTACCGAAGGATCATAACCTTCGATAACTACAGTAATCACACTGCCAATCATGCTAAGATTCTTATCCTCTGATATTTCCTGCTGAAGCTCCATAATTTCTTTTTGCCAACGAACTGCAAGTTCCTCATCAACCTGATCAGGAAAATTTGCAGCAGGGGTTCCTTCTTCTCTTGGATATGTAAATACGGCCAATCGGGCAAATTCGATTTCGTCGATAAATTCAAGAAGCTTTTGGTGATGTTCCTCTGTCTCACCGGGAAAACCTGCGATAAAGGTTGTACGCAATGCGATATCCGGCACAGCCTTACGCAATTTGTGAATGACTTCAATAATAGAAGCTTTATCCGTATGTCTTCCCATGCGTTTTAAAATTGCATCCTCGCTATGCTGTAATGGCATATCAATATAATGTGCAAGCTTCGGTTCATCAACAAACATTTGAATCATTGCATCCGTTATCTCTTCCGGATAACAATACAAAAGTCGAATAACCTTAATTCCTTCAATTAGGCCAAGTGCGTGGACAAGCTTTGGCAATTGCTTTTCACCATACAAATCGATTCCGTAGGATGTTGTCTCCTGCGCTACAAGAACAAGCTCCGAAATCCCCTGAGATGCCATATAGGTCGCCTGCGCAATCAATTCTTCCATTGGAACACTTCTGAATTTGCCTCTGATATGAGGAATAATACAATAGGTACAATATTTGTTACATCCTTCAGCGATTTTAAGATAGCCCATAAAGGTACCGGAAGTAATTACTTTTTGTACACATGAATCAGCAAGCCGATCTATGCTGTCAAAGTTTGAAACCTTTTGTGGGAAAGAATTTGTATCATTTTCCTCTAATTCTTTAATTACGGATACGATTTTATCAAAGGTCGTCGTTCCGAGACACGCATCAATTTCCGGAATCTCCGAAAATATCTCATCTTTATATCGTTCAGCAAGACAGCCTGCAACAATTAAATATTTCAAGTTCTTTTTCTTAAGCTCAGCCATTTCAAGAATTGTATTAATACTTTCCTCCATGGCATCTTTAATAAAGCTACATGTATTAACAATTACAGCATCGGCCTGTTCTTCATCATTCGTAATATTATAATTGTTTGCCTGCAATAAGCCAAGCATTGTCTCACTGTCACAAAGATTTTTGTCACAGCCAAGAGACACCATAAGTATATTCATAAGCTACTCCACAGCACCTGCTTCAACGCAGTTATTCATAAGCATAGCAATTGTCATCGGACCGACACCACCCGGAACCGGTGTAATTGCGCCTGCAATCGGTTCAACTGATGCGTAATCAACATCACCGCATAATTTGTTATTTTCATCTCTGTGAATTCCAACGTCAATTACGGTAGCACCCGGCTTGACATAGGAAGCATCAATCATTCGCGGACGACCAATCGCAACAATTAATATATCTGCACGCTTACATACTTCTTTTAAATTCTTCGTTTTGGAATGGCAAACGGTAATCGTTCCATTCTCACGTAATAATAACATGGACATTGGCTTACCAACAATGTTGCTTCTTCCTATTACTACACATTCTTTTCCTTCTATCTCAATATTTGAACGCTTTAGCAACTGAATCACGCCTGCCGGTGTACAGGAAACAAACCCCTTTTGTCCTATACTTAATGCACCGACGCTTGCCGGATGAAAACCATCCACATCCTTTTTTGGGGAAATTGCCTGTATAATATGATCCTCATTAATCTGTTTTGGAACAGGAAGCTGCACTAATATGCCATGAACACTATCATCCGCATTTAACTTATCAATGATTGCAATTAACTCCTGCTCTGTTGTCTCCTCCGGAAGCTCATAAGCAAGAGATTTAATCCCAATGTATTCACATGCTTTTTTCTTGTTTCCGACATATACAGTTGATGCAGGATCATTTCCAACCTGAATAACAGCAAGACATATTTCCTTTCCGTCTGCCTTAAGGGTTGAAACCTTGTCTTTTAATTCATCTTTAATCTGTGCTGAAATCTTTTTTCCGTCAATAACAAAAGCCATAAAAAACCTCCTGTAAAATTTAAAATAATCCGACTGTAACTCCATTGTCATCCACATCGATACGCTCTGCCGCCGGCTTTTTCGGAAGCCCCGGCATTGTCATAATTGCACCGGTAATTGCAACTACAAATCCGGCACCGGCACTTACATAAACTTCTCGGATATTTATCGAAAAACCTGTCGGTCTGCCTAATTTTGTTGCGTCATCTGATAAGGAATATTGATTCTTTGCCATACAAATCGGCAAATTTGAAAATCCCATTTCTTCGATTTTTGCAAGTGCACGATCTGCTTCCGCACTATACGTAACACCATCTGCACCATATATCTTTGTTGCTATCGTTGAAATCTTATCCTTGAGTGAAAGATCATCTTCATATAATACTTTGAAATGACTCTCCTTTGTCTCTAATGTATGAAGCACTGCATTCGCAAGCTCCAATCCGCCTTCGCCGCCTTTTCCCCAAACATCAGCAAGCGCAAAATCACAATTATGACTCTCACAAAACTCTTTGACATAATTTAATTCCGCTTCTGTATCTGTAACAAAACGATTTAGTGTTACAACAACAGGAACACCATATATTTTAAGATTCTCAATATGCTTTTCGAGGTTTACAATGCCGGCCTTTAAAGCGGATAGATTCTCGTTTGACAAATCGTTTTTGTTAACACCGCCGTTATATTTTAATGCTCGAATTGTAGCTACAAGAACGACCGCATCCGGCATAAGTCCTGCCATCCGACATTTAATATCAAAAAACTTCTCGGCTCCCAGATCTGCACCAAAACCTGCCTCGGTAATGACATAATCTGCAACCTTAAGCGCAGTCTTTGTTGCCCGAACGGAATTACAGCCATGTGCAATATTGGCAAAAGGACCTCCATGCACAAATGCAGGAGTATGTTCAAGCGTCTGAATAAGATTTGGTTTTAACGCATCCTTAAGTAATGCTGTCATTGCACCAACTGCATTCAAATCGCCAGCCGTAACCGGTTGATTATCATAGGTATAAGCGACAATGATTTTTGCAAGACGTTTCTTTAAATCATTTATATCACTTGCAAGACACAGGATAGCCATTATTTCAGACGCAACCGTGATAACAAAACCATCCTGTCGAACAACTCCGTCTGCCTTTTTTCCCATACCAATAATAATATTACGAAGTGCACGGTCATTCATATCCAGACAACGTTTGAAAACAATTCTTTTTGGGTCAATCATAAGAGCATTTCCCTGATGAATATGGTTATCCATCAAAGCGGCAAGCAAATTATTCGCTGATGTAATGGCATGAAAATCTCCGGTAAAATGAAGATTCAAATCCTCCATAGGTACCACCTGCGAATAACCACCACCTGCTGCTCCGCCTTTAACACCAAAACATGGTCCAAGCGAAGGCTCACGAAGTGCAATTATAGCCTTTTTGCCAAGTCGTCCCATTGCCTGTCCAAGGCCAACCGTGACTGTTGTTTTTCCTTCTCCTGCCGGTGTCGGATTAATTGCAGTAACAAGAATCAGCTTACCATCCTTGTTATCCTTCACACGCTCTATATATTCATCCGAAATCTTGGCCTTATATTTACCATATAACTCCAAATCATCCTCTGATAAATCAAGCTGTGCTGCAACATCCTTAATATTGTTTAATTTTGCCTGCTGTGCAATTTCAATATCTGTTAACATAGTTTTCCTTCCTTATATTAAAGATTTTCTTCTACAAAATTTTCAAATTCTTCCATTGTCATAAGAACTTTTCTTGGTTTTGTTCCTTCTTCCGGTCCGACAACACCTGCATCTGATAACTGATCCATAATTCTTGCTGCACGGTTAAAACCAATTTTGTAAACACGCTGAAGCATACCGATCGATGCCTTTTCTTTACTAATGATAAATTTTCCTGCATCTGCGAAATAATCATCATATTCAGATTCCGAAGAGGATGAACCGGATGTTCCGTTTCCACCGCTTAGCTTTGCACTCGATATTTCAGCTGATATTTTTTCATCGTAATTTGATTCGCCATTTTGTTTCTTTAAAAACTCAACAACATTCTCAATTTCTTCATCTGATAAATATGCGCCCTGCACTCTGGTTGGTTTTTGTAAGCCTGTCGGATAAAATAACATATCACCATTACCTAACAGTTTTTCTGCACCATTCATATCAAGAATCGTACGCGAATCAACACCGGAGGCAACACTCATTGCAATACGCGACGGAACATTTGCCTTAATAAGTCCGGTAATGACATCGACCGAAGGTCTCTGTGTCGCAATTACAAGGTGAATTCCTGCGGCACGTGCGAGCTGTGACAGACGAACGATTGCATCCTCAACTTCACCATGAGCAACCATCATAAGGTCAGCAAGCTCATCGACAATAATAATAATTTGAGGAAGCTTCTTCAGCTCTTCGTTTCCCTCTTCTGTACCTGTAATCTGTTTTACCTTCTCATTGTAGCCTTGCAAATTACGTACATTATACTGTGCAAACAGCTGATAACGGTTTGTCATCTCAAGAACGCCCCAATTCAGTGCTCCGGCTGCTTTTTTTGCATCCGTGACAACCGGAATCAACATATGCGGTGTGTTATTATAAATACTAAGCTCCACCTGTTTTGGGTCAATCATAATAAGTTTTACATCATCCGGCCTTGCCTTGTAAATAATACTCATAATAAGGGTATTAATACAAACTG
The DNA here is from genome assembly GCA_945492935.1 of uncultured Lachnospiraceae bacterium. GTDB lineage: Bacteria > Bacillota > Clostridia > Lachnospirales > Lachnospiraceae > Coprococcus_C. The sequence continues at coordinate 1,300 of CALYVE010000057.1, read as the reverse complement.
ATTTTCCGGAACCTGTCTGACCTGCTATAAGCAAATGTGGCATCTTCGCGATATCTGCAACAATCGTCTGCCCGCCGATATCCTTACCAACAGCAAATGCGATATTGGACGGATGCTTCCTGAAAGCATCCGACTCTAACAAATCACGAAAATATACCATCTGACTTTCTTTGTTCGGTACTTCAATGCCAATCGCGGCCTTCCCCGGAATCGGAGCTTCTATACGAATATCAGGAGCCGCAAGATTTAATTTTATGTCATCTGCTAAATTAACAATCTTGCTTACCTTAACACCCTGCTCCGGCTGAAGCTCATATCTTGTAACCGATGGTCCGTAACTGTAATTTGTAATTGTAACATTTACGCCGAAATTCTTTAATGTATCCCGAAGTTTAACCGCTGTCTCCCGAACACTTGCTTCACTATTTCCGCCGTTTTTCATCTTTTGCGTGCGAAGTAATGAAAGTGGTGGGAATTTGTATTCCCGAGTCTCTGTCTCCTTATTATCAGACACTTCTTTATTCGGACTTACTGTAGCAACTGATACTTCGCTGTCGCTAAGCATATCCGCAATCTGATCTCGTTCTGCAAGCATTTCATTTGTAGACTCTTTTGTTTTCTTTCTGTGCCGTTTTTGTTCAGGTGGCGTAATCTCTTCAAATTCCTCGAATTCCTTGACCTGCTCGAAATCGTTGTTTGATTGTTCAGGTGCAAGAACGCCCTCACTCACATCAAAGAAATCTTTTTCAAAAATATCCTGTGGTGGCAGAGGCTTTAATTCGTGTACTTCTTCAATATCCGCTTTTTTTGAATTTTTTTTGTTTTTTTGTTTTTTCGTTTCAGGCTCTAACACACGAATACTTCCCAAAACGTTTGTGTTTTCCTTTTTTTGATGTTTCGGATCAAATTCAAAATCGTCATATTGTTCTTCATTATCTTCCTCATACTGAACACGATTTTTAATGATATCAAGAAAGGAAATATCAACTACAATCACAATACCAATAATTGTAAGTAACACTGTAACAATAATGCATCCGGTAAAACCTATTAATTTGTGAAGTAATACAAGGATGCCACCGAGAAGGAAACCTCCACCTCGTTTTGCTGTTGCCCCTTGCATATACAACGTTTTCGCAGTCATACCTTCCGTTCCGTTTACAAGCTGACATACAAATGCGATCGCAAGTAAAAAAATGCCGACACAAAGTACTCTTTTTACAATTTCCTTTTGTACGCCATTGGATAGAATGAATGCTGCTGACAAAAAAATATATATAGGTAATAAATATGCAATGCT
>CALYVE010000056.1 GCA_945492935.1 uncultured Lachnospiraceae bacterium | reverse complement strand
CAAGACAAACGAAACAGGCGAAGACAATGTCAGGTGAACAACAGCCAAGACAAACGAAACAGGCGAAGACAATGTCAGGTGAACAACAGCCAAGACAAACAAAACATGCGAGGACAATGTCTGACGAACAACAGTTAAGACAGGCACAGCAGCAACAGAAATATGCGCAGCAAATGCAACAACCGCATATGCAGACGCAAATGGGCCAGCATGCATATGCACAGCAAATGCAACAGCAATATGCACAGCAGCAGATTGGGAATCCGCTCGCAGGTGTGAAACCAAAACAACATGGCGATTCCAATGATGAGGTATAGTTTGTCATATTAACATGAACACGGGGTGAAAAAATGCATAAGATATTGACGGCATTAAGTTCATATTTTGATTGGTTTTATGTTCCGCATATAACAATCACGGATATTTTGGAGATTATTATTTTGTCATATCTCCTCTATCATCTTATGCTTTGGTTTAAGAAAACGAGAGCCTGGACACTTTTGAAGGGTGTTGTTGTTCTTGTAGCATTTATGGGTTTAGCAACTGTGCTCCAGCTGAATACGATGCTTTGGATCTTTAAGAATGCTATTAATGTAGGTATTCTTGCGGTTATCATTTTGTTCCAGCCGGAGCTTCGTAGAGCGTTAGAGGAGCTTGGTCGAAAAAATATTATTTCCGATGTGTTGACACGTGACGATCGTGGTACAAAGAGTGACCGACTGAGTGATAAAACAATTAGTGAGCTTACCGCTGCGGCGATTGCAATGAGTAAAAATAAGACGGGTGCATTAATTGTTCTTGAACAGGATGTTGCACTTGGAGAATATGAGAGTACGGGTATTAGTATTGATGCTGTTGTCACAAAACAGCTCGTTGTTAATATTTTTGAACATAATACACCATTGCATGATGGTGCGGTTATTGTGCGCAATAACAGAATTGTTTCGGCAACCTGTTATTTGCCGCTCACAAACCAGCATGATTTGAATAAAGAATTGGGAACAAGACATCGTGCAGCGATTGGTATCAGTGAAGTATCTGATAGTATGACAATTGTTGTATCAGAAGAAAATGGTTTGATTTCTGTAGCGCAGGGCGGTAATCTTATCCGCAATTTGGATGCAGAAGGTTTGCGTAAGCAATTAGAATCATTACGCGTTCGTGATGTCGAAACAAGACGTTCCCGTAATCGAAGGAGAGGAGGTAAAAAACGTGAAAAATAAGATTTTTGACAATTTTGCCTTAAAAATCCTTGCGATTGTTTGTGCGATTTTACTTTGGCTTGTAGTACTTAATATTTCAGATTATACAATTACCGTTGAAATCAAGGATATTGAAGTAAATGAATTAAACGGCGAAGCATTAGAAGAATTAGATCAGATTTATACCGTTGAAAAGGGAACGACGGTTTCGATTCTTGTGAAAGGCAGAAGATCGATTGTAGATCGTCTGAAGGCTTCTGATTTTATCGCGACAGCAGATTTGTCCGAGATGTCGATGACAAATACGGTTCAAATTCATGTTGTGCCAAAGGATTCCAGTCTTGAGGATTTGTGTACGATTACGATTGTAGACAGTACGATGAAGCTGAGTCTGGAAGAGAAAATCAGTGTACAGTTCCCGGTTCGTATCAATGTAAAAGGAACTGCAAGAGATGGATATGCCAATGTATCAAATGTAGCAGCACCAAACCTTATTACCTTGACAGGACCGAAGAGTGAAATCGGTCGTGTGACTGATGTATGTGTGGATGTAGATATTTCGGGTAAAGCGGATTCCTTTGATACGGTTGGACAGGTATATCTTGTCGACGCATATGGGGAAACGCTTGAGAATGATCGTATTGAAATTAGCGAGACCTCGGTGAAGGTTTCGACGATGATATATCCAACCAAGCAGGTTGATGTTTCCGTTAATTTAACAGGTCGTCCGGAAGAGGGTTATGCGGTAGCTGATGTATCTTATCAGCCGCAGACGGTTATGATTGCCGGTGCACCGGATGATATTTCGGATGTATCAGAGATTCGTATTAATGATATTTCGGTTAGCGGGCAGAAGGATACGTTACAGACTACGATTGATCTGACGGATTATTTACCTGAAAATGTCTACCTTGCACAAAGCAGTTCTGAAGTTGCAATTCATGTTACGATAGACAAAATTACGCAAAAAACGATTGCAGTGACATCACGTGATATTACAATGAAAGACAAGCAGAGTGGTTGCACATATTCGGTAACACTCTCGGATGATTTCAAGCTTGTAATATCCGGATTGCCTAATAATATCGATGAACTTACGATTACAGAGCTTGCACCGACAATCGACTGTTCGAAGCTTGTGGCGGGCGAGAATTATAATGTAGTCGTTACATATGCAGAAATAGATGGTGTGACATATAATATTACCGGAACAGTTAATGTATTTGTTAAGAATGTAAAGGGTGGACAATAATGGCCAATGAACGATTTGAAGAGTCAATAAAGCGATTGAATGATGCAATTGCGGCGTGCGATTCCATTGTTTTCTTTGGTGGTGCCGGCGTATCGACAGAGAGTGGAATTCCGGATTTTCGAAGTGTGGACGGATTATATAACCAGAAGTACAAATATCCGCCGGAGACAATTATCAGTCATTCGTTCTATATGCGTAATCCTTCGGAGTTTTATCGCTTCTACAAGGATAAGATGCTATATTTGGATGCAAAGCCGAACGTAACGCATGAGAAGCTGGCGGAGCTCGAAAAAATGGGCAAGCTTAAAGCAGTTGTGACACAGAATATTGATGGCTTGCATCAACTGGCAGGCAGCAAAGAAGTATTAGAGCTTCATGGTTCTGTTCACCGAAACTATTGCACACGTTGTCGCAAATTTTTCGATTTGAAATATATCGTACAATCAGAGGATGTTCCGATATGTGATGCATGTGGCGGTACAGTAAAACCCGACGTTGTGTTGTATGAGGAAGGTCTTGACCAGGATATTTTATCAAGAACAGTCGCACGCATTTCACAGGCTGACATGCTGATTATCGGAGGTACATCGCTTGCTGTATATCCGGCGGCGGGATTGATTGACTATTTTAGCGGAAAATATTTGGTTGTTGTTAATATGGCACCAACGCCAAGAGACCAACATGCAGATATTCTTGTCCATGGAAAGCTTGGAGAAGTATTTTCAAAGATTACAATATCATAAATATAATTTACGAAAGTCGATAGTTTTATCGGCTTTTTCTTTTTTTGAAAAAAATGTAAAAAAAGTATTGACAAAGATACAACAGTGTATTATTGTACTATTCAGATAGTACAGTAGTACAAAACGAGGTGATTGAATGGCATGGAAATTTAATAATGAAACACCAATCTACTTCCAAATTATGGAAGAGATTAAACGACAAATCGCTCAAGGCATATTACAACCGGGGGCACAGATTCCTTCTGTAAGGGAGCTTGCTGTTATTGCGGGCGTAAATCCAAACACAATGCAAAAGGCATTGTCGGAGCTTGAAAGAGAAGGCGTATTGATTTCTCAGCGAACATCGGGCAGATTTGTCGCTGAGTCCGGCGGGAATGTTGATTCTATGAAAGCAGAGCTCAGTCGGAAATATATTGTTGCTTTTGTAAGTAATATGAGAGAGCTTGGATATGACAATCAGGCAATGCTTGGTCGTTTATCCGAATATTTAGAGGAGGAGAAGAAATGAGTAGTTTAGTAGAGATTACAGGTGTTAAGAAGACATATGGTTTATCGAAAACTGTATTTGACGACTTAAACCTACAAATCGGAGAAGGAAAAATTATTGGTCTTTTAGGACCGAATGGAAGTGGCAAGACAACCTTAATTAAGATGATTGCCGGTTTGCTGCAGCAGGATACAGGTAAGATTCGTATTGCCGGACACCCGGTTGGTCCTGAGTCAAAGGCAATTGTTTCTTACTTATCGGAGCGTACGTATTTTAACGAATCACTCAAGATTAAAAATCTTGTCAATATGTTCAGTGAATTCTATGCGGATTTTGATGCCAATCGCGCATATGAAATGATGAATTTATTGAAAATTGATTCGAATATGGTACTCAAAAAGCTTTCAAAGGGTAACAAAGAAAAGGTTCAGCTCATTATGGTAATGAGTCGCCGTGCAAAGCTTTATCTTCTGGATGAGCCAATCGCTGGTGTTGATCCTGCAGCGCGTGATTACATTTTACAGACAATTATTACAAACTACGATGAGCATGCAACAATTTTGCTTTCCACACATTTGATTTCAGATATTGAAAACATCTTAGATGAAGTCATTTTTATTAAAGAGGGACAGATTATTTGTCAGCAGGATGCTGATTCACTCAGAGCACAGAAGGGTAAGTCGATTGACGAAATCTTCAGGGAGGTATTCAGATGTTAGGAAAATGTATTAAAAATGAATTTGTAAATCGAATAAAACAAGCACTTGGTATTATTTTTATACTTGTCGGAATGGCAATCTTTGTTCGTATTATTGATGAAATCAGTGATGTAGCATGCAGCTCGGTATTGGATGCGTTCTCCGCACTCACAAAGCTTGCGTATGTTATTATTGTGATTGGAGCCATGGTAATGACAGCATTTTTACCGTTCCTTGACTTCCGTCAGAGATTCTACAAGGATCAGGCATACCTTACGCATACATTGCCGGTTAAGGTTTCAACAATGTTGATTGCACGTATGATTTGCGACGTGGTTATAACTATTTTTATCTCGATTTCATGGGTAGTTTCTCTTTGCATTGCGATCGGAGTGAATTTCTATAGTGATATTATTGAATTTATGAAAGACATTATGGAACTATTTGGAGAAAATACAGCAGTTGAGAATTCGTTGCTTATCGGAATATTGATCCTGTTTGTTGTTGGTGCCTGCTTTACAACATTAAATACAATCTGGATGACAAACGCAGCTTACAGCTTTGGTCATGCATTCAGTAAGAATAAGAGGCTATTATCGATTGTTGGTGCTGTTGGTCTTTATTCCATTGAAATGTTCGTTTTGGCACTTGTAATGTACACATGTGAACATGCCGGATTAATGACAGAATTGGAAATCGATCATGTCGGCGATGTTACAGTTGATTTATTGAAATCAATTTTACAGATGTTTGTAATCATGGATTCATACGCAATTATAATCGTATTCGCAATGGGTGGTCTTACAAATTTCATTTGCAAACGCCACTTAAATGTAGAATAAATCCACCTTCAAAATCAAAAAAAGGGAGTCTTCAGACTCCTTTTTTTGATGGAAACGATTAGTGTGAGCCGGTTGAACCAAAACCGCCTGCACCACGAACGGTATCCGAAAGCTCATCTACTTCCGTAAAGCTTGCTGCAAGGAATGGTGCGATAACAAGTTGCGCAATTCGCTCATTTGCCTCGATTGTTGCGGCAATGCCGGAGTGATTATGAAGGGCGACCATCACTTCACCACGATAATCTGCATCGACTACGCCAACTTTGTTTGCCGGTGCAAGTCCTTTTTTTGAGGCAAGACCACTACGTGCATAGATAAGACCTGCGTAGCCTTCCGGAACTTCCATAGCAAGTCCGGTCGGAACTAAGACTGTCTGTGAAGGCTCGATTGTGATTGGTGCATCAATGCAGGCGTAAAGATCAGCACCTGCCGCATATGCAGAACCATATGTCGGAATTGTAGCGTTTGATTTAAGCTTTTTGATATTTACCGGTACATTCATTGTGTGATTCTCCCTTCTTGATTCCAAAGTACGACTTCGCCTTTGTTGAGTGATTCCGGCACATCGATGATGCGTTGGTTTGAGGAACCGCGAAAACGAAGTGTAAGATCCTTTTTGTCTTCGATGAATTCACCATCAACAAGTATGTCGATGTAACGGATGATTTCGCGCGTTTCCGGCCATTTTACCATCATTTTTTCTTTGATATCTGTTTCAAAATCATATCCTGTATAACACCAAATATCCTTGTCGGGATAAATGGCTTTTACGCGGCGAAGAAATGGTAAAAGACATTGTTGATTGCTATATTCAAAAGGTTCACCGCCAAGAAGCGAAAGACCTTCAATGTAATCCTCTTTTAAATATTCAATAATCTGGTCTTCTTCTTTTTCGGAGAAAAACTGACCATAGTTAAAGTCCCATGTTTCTTCGTTGAAACAACCTTTACAATGATGTGTGCAGCCGGATACGAATAAGGATACACGTATGCCGGGACCATTTGCGACATCAATGCGTTTGATATCTGCATAATTCATAAAAAGCATCCTCCCAAAATAGATTTTTGCAAAGTCAGAAAGAATTGCTTCATCAGCAATTCTTTTGATTGCACTGCCGGCAAGGCCCTGCACCACAAGGCCACGGTATAAAAGAAACAGGCGGGCCGTTGCCTGGCACCGCCTGTTGAAAAGGTAAACTTTAGAGATGTAATACGCGGGATTTGATTTCTTTTGTCTTGCCGACATTCCAGAAATTTTCACCAAGGTAACCGCATGTACGTCTTGTAACGTTCATCTTTGAGTGATCTTTGTTGCCACATTGTGGACATTCCCATTCGTTATCATCATTTACAATGATTTCACCATCATAATCACAAACATGGCAGTAGTCAGACTTTGTATTAAATTCTGCATACTGAATATTGTCATAGATGAAACGTACAACCTCTTCCAACGCATCTAAGTTGTGACGCATGTTAGGAATCTCAACATATGAGATTGCACCACCGGAAGAAATTGTCTGGAATTGACTCTCAAAACGGAATTTGCTAAAGGCATCAATTTTCTCACGAACGTCAACATGATAAGAGTTTGTATAGTAACCCTTGTCTGTAACGTCCGGAATTGTTCCGAAACGCTCCTGATCGATACGGGCGAAACGATAGCAAAGGGATTCTGCAGGTGTTCCGTAAAGGCCGAAACCAAGACCTGTTTCCTTCTTCCATGTGTCGCATGCTTCACGAAGACGCTTCATAACCTTCAGTGCAAATTCTTCGCCAACCGGGTCAGTATGACTTACGCCGGTCATAAGCTTTGTAACTTCATATAAACCAATGTATCCAAGGGAAATCGTCGAGTAGCCATCCATGAGCAATGGATCGATTTTTTCACCCTTCTTAAGTCTGGCGATAGCACCATATTGCCAATGTACAGGGCTTACATCGGATGTGACACCGAGTAATGCTCTGTGTCTGCACATCAATGCTTCATAACAAAGCTGGAGTCGTTCATCTAATAATTCCCAGAAACGATTCATATCGCCCTTTGCGATGATACCAATCTGTGGAAGGTTCAACGATACAACACCCTGGTTGAAACGGCCTTCCCACTTGTAGTTTCCGTTCTCATCCTTCCAAGGAGAGAGGAACGAACGACAACCCATGCATGAGAATACGTTGCCTTCGTAGTTTTCGCGCATCTTCTTTGCGGAAATGTAATCCGGGTACAAACGTTTTGCGGAACATTGAACGGCAAGTCTTGTGATGTAATCATATTTTCCGCCCTTCAGGCAATTGTGCTCATCCAAAACATAAATAAGCTTAGGGAATGCCGGTGTTACATAAACACCCTTCTCGTTCTTGATGCCTTCCAGTCTCTGACGGAGAATCTCCGCAATGATAATAGCATTTTCTTCTACATATTCGTCCTTCGGATCAAGGTTCAGGAATAATGTAACAAATGGTGACTGTCCGTTTGTAGTCATCAAAGTATTAATCTGGTACTGAATTGTCTGAACGCCGGAACGAAGCTCATCGTTCAAACGCTCCTGTGCCATGCTTTCCAATATTTCGTCATCAATTTTGTCACCATATTCCGCAACTAATTTGTCTTTGTATTTGTGGTAGCTCTTGCGCAGGTATTTGCCAAGATGCTTAATGTCAACAGACTGACCGCCATACTGGCTGCTGGCTACAGATGAAATAATCTGTGTCATAACAGTACATGCAACCTGGAAGCTCTTTGGACTTTCGATTAATTTACCATTCATAACTGTGCCATTATCGAGCATATCCTTAATGTTGATAAGACAGCAGTTGAAGATCGGCTGCAAGAAGTAATCTGCATCGTGGAAATGCAAAACACCTTCTTCATGCGCCTTTGAAATCTTCTCAGGAAGCAATACACGCTTCGTTAAGTCCTTAGAAACCTCGCCTGCGATAAGATCTCGCTGTGTAGATGCAACGGTTGCATTTTTGTTAGAGTTCTCTTCCATGACATCTTTGTTACGGTTCTGAATCAAACTTAAAATAGAATCGTCAGTTGTGTTGGCTTTACGAACCAACTCTCTTGTGTAACGATAGATAATGTAAGTCTTTGCGAGAACGAATTTCTTTTCATCCATCAATCTCTGTTCGATAATATCCTGAATATCTTCGACGAGCATACGGCTACGATTTTTCGCTTCAATGCCTTGGACGATTTCTTCGATCTTTTCGGAAGAAATCTTCTCACACGGCTCTACCTCGGCATTAGCCTTTTCGATGGCAATAATGATTTTTGAACGGTCGTAATTAACGGTGTGACCATCTCTCTTAATTACCTTCATAACGATATCTCCTCATAATTTTGTATGTGTTCCCCACGGAACTTCATTATAGCACTAGATATAGTGGTTGTCTACAAAATATTGTAAAAAAATAAAAAAAATATACAACATATGGTGTGAGATTATGTAAATCAAGAAAAATGAATGCAAAAAAGAATCCTATATATAATAATGAAACGACTGAAAAAACAGTAAAAAAAATAGCAAATCATATCCATACAAAAAAGGGAGCAACTGTGATTGTTCTGTGAAAAT
>CALYVE010000055.1 GCA_945492935.1 uncultured Lachnospiraceae bacterium | reverse complement strand
CAGAAAGCGGAATATCCTGTCTCGCATTATCAATGACCGCAAGATATGATAAAATGACACGAATTTCTACTGCATTAAAATACCCTTTGGGGTCTTCAAGATAAACAGGAATCCCTTGCATAGAAAGTGCATTACGCATGGTTTCCCCTGTTCCTTTGACTGCACGCACTAAAATTACAATATCACGATACTTTGCCTTCCGATAATTATCAAGCGCTTCATCGTATACGAACAAAGGGTTCTTGCCATTTACGATTTCTTCTATTTTTTGAGCAATCATATGGGCTTCCAGCTGTAGTCCGGTCATATGCGAGGTGTCAACAGCGGGCAACTCCTCCGTAAGTTCTTCATCCAAAACGACATCACTGTCGCAATCAACAATTAATACTTCCGCTGTACTGCTGACATTTTTATCTGTCGCATCCAAAAAAGCACGTCCCGGAATAAGCGCGGCATTTTTGTTGTACGCAATGCCGCCAAGATCCTCACCCATAAGCTGGTAAAAGAAATAATTCGTTGCATTGAGCACAATGTCTCTTGAACGGAAGTTATGTAACAGTTCGATTTTTATCTCATTCCCGGTTTCCTGGAAGGTTCTGTATTTCTGCATAAACAAATCAGGTCGCGCCATACGGAATCGATAAATACTTTGTTTCACATCACCTACCATGAACAGATTATTGTCACCCCGATACATACCTGAAATGGAGCAAAGAATATCTTCCTGAAGGAAATTGCTATCCTGATATTCATCTATGTATATTTCTTTATATCGTTTGGATACCTGTTTTCCTACTTCCGTAGGGATTTGTTTCCCATTTTGCTTTCCTGCACATACCAGCTGATACGCAAGATGTTCAACATCAGAAAAGGTCATAAGCTTACGTTTTTCTTTTGCAGCGTCAAATCGTTCCATAAATTGTAAGACCAAATCAAGAAGTGGGGCCAAAAATGTGGCGGTACTCTGAATTTGCTCAACGATTTCCTCTGCCGAAGCAGCAAAAACGTTACATCCGCTGATGATTTTTTTGTAGGCATCGCGTCGCGTCTGGCAATCCTTAATCATCTCTTCCCCATATACATCTTTTTTTGCGGAGGCAAGTCTTGCCCAACCGGACTGAAAGCCCTGACGCATCGCCTCGTACGTTTCGGCTTCACAAATTGCTTCGACCTTATGCAAATCGGACTCCAATGCCGGAATATACACATCCGGACCTGCACCGGATTCACAAATTGCAGTTAATTCCCGAATCATAACAATTGCATCTCTTGCCTGCGCCTGCACGGTCTTAATGAATGTCTTCAGCCATTCCGCCTGTTCAAGTTCTGCTACTGAATTGATAAGAAGCTGCTTTTTTGCATTGTGAACCCATTCCTTCGGACAGGAATAACCGGATGCAACATTAAATATACGATAGATGACTGCCTGCAAATCATCCTCTTTGTCAAAACATTCAAAATAATCAAGCAAACGATGAAACGGTGTGTTATCCGGAATATGATACTGTTCATCCATAAGCTCCTTCATGACATCTGCCTGAAGAAGTGTAATCATGCCATTATCCGCTATCTGAAATACAGAATCCAGATTGAGCAGACTAAAATGTTCTTTTACAAGACGTAAGCAAAAACTGTCAATTGTTGTAATGTCCGCATGATTGACCAGGACAAGCTGTTTTGCAAGATGCTCATCTTCCGGATATTTTTCCAGCTCCTTCTCAAGGCGTGCAGAAATCTTCTCACGCATTTGTGCTGCTGCCGCCTTTGTAAAGGTTACTACAAGAAAGTCATCAATGTTATAACGCTCAGAAGTATCTGTTCTTTCAGAAATGACTTTTGTAAGAATACGTTCCACTAACACTGCTGTTTTGCCGGAGCCTGCCGATGCTGATACAAGAATACTGGCATCGCGGGCATCAATTACCTGTTGCTGTTTTTCTGTCCATTTTGTCATACACCCGTGCCCCCTAACTCTTCTTGTATTTTTGCATAAACAAGCGCTTCTTCACTCTGCTTGTATTTCATATACCGATAATGATTGTTTCCAAACTTATCATCGAATCTGCAAACATCCGCATATGCACAATATGTACATGCACTATCTTTGCCACGAACCATAGGTGCCTTGTCAATCCTTCCTTCCAGCATGGATGTAGCAATGTCTTTCATCTTTTTTTCTGCAAAACGTAAAATATTGTGAAAATACTCAACATCAGCAGATTTCAATCCTGTAACATCGAGCTTTTTGTTTCTTTCCTTTTGTGCCTTCGCCGCATCGTCTGCCTCCACATACGGATCCTTAAACTGATAATAAAGCATACTGTCGGGAACAATCTGCACATCTGCCATACCGTTTTTCCGGTACTGCTCGCTTACAAGCTGTTCCATTACGCCCATATATATCGCAAGCTGCAGCTGCAAGCCTTCATAAAGCTCATGAAGCTTAAAATCATGATTTCCTGACTTATAATCAACAATCCGAAGACGAAGCTTCTGTTGTTCAGCGTCATAATATACATCCCCGCGATCAACAACGCCTCGAAGCTGCATTGTCTCCCCGACATCAGGCAAAGAAATCTGATTTTGGAATTTATATTCAAAATATTCAGGTAGCAATACGTCACGATTACCAATCTTAGTCAAATATTCCGTTGTACGCTTACCTATGCGGATTAAATTATCCAGAAGCTTAACATAGCGCGGATCATCCATCTGCTCCGAATATTCACACGCGAACGCTTCCTTCACAAACCGTTCTGTCATAGAAGCCCTGTCGTCATCCGAAATACCATACCAGTCATTTTTTAAATTGTCATGCACATGACGAAACATTGATTCAAGGGCTGCATGCAAAATAATACCAATATTTCGATTATCAATCTGTTTTACTCCACGCTCTTTTATTCCAAGTGCGTATTGCAGGAAATAAGCATATGCACAATTTGCATAGCGTTCCAGACTTGAAACAGATTGCGATAACAAACGCACGCGAACAAGCTTTGCTACCTCCTCTGTAAGCGGTTCCGGAATATTGTTATACATAATCGCAGCTTCTACCCGCGATACAAGGCTTTCATCCTCAGACTCCAGATAGAGCTTATACAACGCCAGAGTCTGTTCCAGTCTGCTTGTATCCCCTTGCAGGATTGCCTGTAATCCAAAGATAAGCACCTGAATGCTCGCATCCTTTGTGCTTACGGTATTCATGAATTTACTGCCCTCAACAATCTTAAGCTTCGGAAAGAGTTTGTTGATTCGTCCTATGACATAAGAAGGACGCATGGGCTCGTTGTTGCCATTCATCAAAACATAAGACAAAAATAATTTGTTCTTCGGCTTCGTCATGTTGGTATACAAATAAAACTGTTCAATATAAGCGTTCATTTTTTCGGTTGGCGCAAGTGATAACGAATACGTCTCTAATCGTTCCTTCTCATAATCACTGATAATCTGAGCAGGCGTACCTTTCTTTGGAATTACTCCGTCATTAACACCAATTACAAACAGAACACGAATATCATCAAGTCTTGTTCTTGTAATATCGCCTACAATAACAGAATCCAGGCTATTGGGAATCATTCCAAGCGCAAGGTCTGAAAGTCCAAGTAGCAAAAGTTCTTCAAACGTATCGATTGTTACAATATCCTCCGCCATAATCTCAAGCATTTTGTCAAGTATCTCACAAATGCAGGCATACATATTTTTGATGGCAGAAAGCTTTTCTTCAAAGCCAAGCGCATCAAACAAACGATAAACAGCCGCAACACAGGTTGAAATCGTAACCGAATCACCTGTTATGCTTTCATAAAACGGATTTACAATGTTCATTACCTGAACTCTTATTTGTTCTATGTCCGGATTATCAATCTCCTTATTCCACCAGGAAAGTCCATGTATACCTGTCGAAAGCGCATAATTTTCGAATAATTCAATCTGGTCATTCGTAATATTGTCAATAACGCCCGATTTGAGGAATGCAAACATACTGTCATATGTAAATCCATCCACACACATAGTAAGCAAATGCTCCAACGCATCAATACAAGGATTGTTCTGTACCGGACGACTGTAATCCAAAAAGTATGGTAACGAATATAACGGAAAAACGCGATCGACATAATTAATTGTATTCTCTAAATTTCCACTGATGATTGCGATATCACGATAACGATAGCCCTCTTCCTTGACAAGGGTATGAATCGTCTGTGCAATACCGGTAATCTCCTGCAAAGGATTGTCGTAAGATATGATTTGTACAGCCTTCTGTTCATCCGTAAAAATCCGGTATGGATACCGAAACAAATTCTCCTCAAGATGCGAGAGCGCTTTCTCTTCAAAGCGTCCCTGTGCAGACTTACCGATAAAAATCGGTTCCTTCAAAACAGTCTTACTTGCATCCGCATCCTCCAACATATAATTGATTGTCTGCTTGGATAAATAAAATAGATTATGCTCCGGAAGTTTCTTTGCATAGTACGACTTTTCATCGATTGTCACAATGATTCTGACATCCTTTGCATATGCCAGAAGTGCACGAACAACCTTACGCTGAATCGGTGTAAATCCCGTAAAGCCATCCATCACAATCGTACTGTTCGAAATCAGCTTTGACTTTGGAATGGCATCCGCCATAAGCTCTGTCCTCTGTTCTGCCACAATATATGAATCCTGAATCCGTTCGTCAAACGCATTAAAAATAAGCTGCATATCATGAAGCTTATTGTACAGAAGCGTTTCAGATTGCTCCTCCTTCAGCTGCGTCAATACATCGCCAAGCCTGTCCTTATCCACATCATACTGATACATCTCTGACATCAAGGATTTGACTTCATCAATAAAGCCGGGCTTATCCAGACAATTTGAATAAACAGACAGCTCATCTTTGACCTGTTCTGCAACCTGACGCACAAGCATCGTTTTGCCGAAATCCTCCAGCACAGGTCCTATTTTTATATTTTGCTCATCAAAAAGACGATAAGCCAAACGATTAAAACCTATCACATCAATATTCATCGTACCTGTATTCGGATGCAGTAAAACCATCTTGCGCTGCAATGCGAGTGAAAACTGTTCCGGTACAAGTAATATGTAATTGTCCTTTGGATTTTGCACGGCCTCCTCAATCATCTGCTTGTATACAGTATATGATTTTCCGACACCTGACGATCCTAAAACAAATTGTAATGCCATATAGAATCTCCTTTAAATTGATATCTATATTATACGAGATTTCTTTCCAAAAATCCATATCGTTCGAACAAATTTTCGATTCAGGAAGTCATATTTTTTTTGAAACTGAATATATATAAAGTACGATAATTATCAAAAGGAGACTTGGCATGTCTGCAAACACAAAAATCATCGTACTAAAGTCCAAGGAACTTATTTTCACCGGCATATTCTTATTGTTGGGAGCATTGCTGATTCTCTTACTTTTTTATATGTTCTCAGGCAACAAACACAGTGATAACGATTCATCCGCATCAAGCGAATCAATATCCGAAGATGCCACAAGTGCAATGATGCATTATTCACCCGGCGTCTATTCTTCTACCCTGAATCTCGGCGGTACGAATTTACATATGATCGTAACGGTCGAGGAGGATAAAATATCAAATGTTTCCATTGACAATCTCGACGAAACAATAACCGTTATGTATCCGTTGCTTGCCCCTTGTCTGGATGAGATTAACGCAAATCTTCCATTTGTCAATTCGATAGATGACATAACCTTTTCCGGCGACAATCAATACACAACCCTGCTTCTCGTCGACGCAATCAAATCTACTGTCGAGCCGGCCATTTCTTACTAAATCAAATTCTTTCAGGCAAGTAAAAGGCCAACAAAAAAACCTCCAAACATCACAACACATTGCCATCCGTTACGGATATAATGCGTTTGATGTCGGAGGTTCTTTTATCGTATAGCATTTCATTATGCCTTCTTCGAAACGATGACTCCACCTGTCTTATAAATGCTATCAGCCGGAACGAAGCCACGCACCGGTGAAAGCGGATAAATATTGGAATGACTGCCAATGATTGTACCCGGGTTAAGAACACTGTTGCAACCCACCTCAACAAAGTCTCCAAGCATTGCGCCGAATTTCTTAAGACCGGTATCAATATGAAACGGACCATCCTCCGCATTTCCTTTTACGCAGACAAGCGTCTTATCGCTTTTTACATTTGATGTAATTGATCCGGCTCCCATATGCGATTTATAGCCCAGCACTGAATCACCAACATAGTTATAATGTGGCACCTGAACATTGTCAAAAAGAATAACATTTTTAAGCTCCGTTGAATTTCCAACAACACAGTCAGCACCAACAAGTGCATTTCCGCGAATAAATGCACAATGTCTTACTTCCGTATTTGGTCCGATAATTGTCGGTCCGGCAATACTTGCAGAAGCAAACACCTTCGCACTCTTATGAATCCAGACATTCTCCGATACCTGATTATATTCCTCTGCCGGAAGTGTCTTTCCGATTGCAAGAATCCAATCTTTAATATGAGGCAGTGCCTCCCATGGATATGTTAATTTCCCCAGCTCGTCCTTTGCCATCGTATGCGCGAGGTCATAATTTGATTTTATTGTAATTGCTCTTATCTGTTCCATATTTACTCCTTTATTGTTTCCTGCTACGTCTCTGTTTCCGGCTCATTTGCAGCCTTCGTTTTTATTTTTGAAGTCTTTGCTTTGTCATAAAACGGTTTTGTCTGATCAAAAATATATGTAATCTTGTATTGATTGTCTAAACGCTTTACCAATTCTGTATTCGCAATAACATACTGATTCATCTTTGATGTGTATTCATCCTTGGAAATCGTTCCCTCTGCTACACCGGAAAGCCCTTTTTCCCAGCTTGCCGTCATCTCCGCACGAAGCAGATTATTGATGGAATAATATACGACATCATATATGATTTCGCCAAGAAATGTCGGTGTTACAATCTGTGTTTTTTTGTTGAGCGCAATGTAATTATTTGTGACAAGCTTAGTGATAATACTGTCACGCGTAGCACTTGTACCAATGCCGCTTCCTTTGATCTGGCTTCGAAGCTCTTCATCTTCAATCAGCTGGCCCGCGTTTTCCATTGCAAGAATAAGCGTACCAGAAGAATATCGTTTCGGTGCCGATGTCTCGCCTTCTTTAATCGTAAGTGATATAGCCGGAAGCACCTGACCTTTCTTGAGATTTGCCATCTGTTCCATCATTTGCGGAGAAGACTTATCTTCCTCTCCTTTTTTATCAGTTGGCATACCGGCAATCTGCAAATATCCCGTTTTTTTCAAGCACTTAAAATTCGCAAAAAAGCTCTCGACAAAACCATCGTCAATTGGTCGTGTAAGTGTCAGACCAATCTTCTCATACTCAGCTGCCGGATAAAATATGCTAAGAAATCTTCTGGCAATGATATCGTACACCTTCTGTGCGGTTTCAGAAACAGATCGAAGATTGCCAAAGCCCTGGCCTGTCGGAATAATGGCATAGTGATCCGTGATCTGCTTATCATTCACGTACTTAGACTTCGCTATTCCTTTGTACCCGCCCTGATTCATGATATTTTCGGCAAATGATGAAAGCGGACCATAATTTCGAAGTCCTCCGATATTTTTGCCAATTTCCTTCGCAACTGCCGTCGAAAGCACACGCGCATCTGTTCTTGGATAGGTTACTAATTTTTTTTCATACAATTCCTGCACAATGGCAAGTGTGTCCGATGGGCTGATTTTGAAAAGTCTTGAACATTCGTTTTGAAGTTCGGCAAGATTATAAAGCATGGGTGGCGCTTTTTTTTCTGTTTTCTTATCAACCTTCTCAACCATAAACTCTATCGGCGGATTAGAAGATAACTGTGAAATCAGCTGTTCTGCGGATTCTCTTTTTTTGAAACCGTTTTCCTTGTACAAAAGTGGGGATTCAAAATAAGAAGACCGCTCCACTGCCTTCCACTCAGCTTCAAAGCCATCCATATCTGCAAGGACACGATAAAAAGGGGTCGGCACAAAGGCACGAATCTCTCGCTCGCGTTTTACAATCATGCCAAGGACACAAGTCATGACACGTCCTACCGCAATGACGCACTTATCAAGTTTCAAATAATTCTTAACCGTCTGGCTATATTTCAGAGTCAGTGCACGCGAAAAATTAATTCCCATCAGATAATCCTCCTGCGCACGAAGAAATGCTGAGTCACTCAGATTGTCATATTCAGAAAGCGGCTTTGCTTCCTTAATACCTCGAAGTATTTCTTCTTCTGTTTGCGAGTCAATCCAGACACGACGTTTTTCTTTTGTCGCAGGTACCGCTGCCATACGATCAACGAGACGATAAATATATTCTCCCTCTCGTCCTGAGTCCGTACATACATAAATACATCCGACATCGTCACGGGTAAGCAGTTTTTTTACAACTTGAAACTGACGGCTTGCCGTTCCAATAATTTCATACTTATATTCTGTTGGAATAAATGGGATTGTTGCCATGCTCCAGCGCTTTAGATTCTCATCATAAGCATCCGGATAGCTCATCGTAACAAGGTGACCGACACACCAGGTAATTATGGAATCCGCAGTCTCAATAAAGCCATCCTTACCGCCTGCGCTATCGGCGCCTTTTACTCCAAGTGCTTTTGCGAATTCTCTTGCTACACTTGGTTTTTCCGCTATATATAAATTTTTCAAAACAGACCCTCCAAATAATCGATAACTGCATTTTACCACATGAATGACCAAAAGTCATTACAACAAAATAAGAAAGAATTGCACTGCCGACAGAGTCCTGCGCCACAATTCAAAAATGCCACTATCAAAGGATAGTGGCATTTGGGGTGTGTATGATATAAAAGATTACTCTTCTATCAACTCAACTCGTACATTACGGATATAGATTGTAGCTGTCGACTTCAGATTACCCATATTGAACTCTAAACGGCCATTATTGTCATCCTTCTCGGTCATCTCAAATTCATATGTGTATGTTTCCC
>CALYVE010000054.1 GCA_945492935.1 uncultured Lachnospiraceae bacterium | reverse complement strand
TAAGAAGCTCCTTAACTTCCTCACCGGCAAGAAGTCTGCAAATTCCGCGAAAAAGGAGGGCGACGACAAGGACGAAGACGAGGAAAAAGACGGTGAAGATGCCAACGTGGATCCCGAGTTGAGACAGGCGCGGAATGGCGGCGCGAAGAAAAAAGAAAAGGCAAAAGCATCTCTCGATATCTATTACGATGAATTAAATGATACTATGGGTGATGATGTTGAAGAGGATCCTCTGAAGAGACTTATACAAGAAAAAGAAGTGATTGGGGCTTTTGTTTCTGCTCATCCACTCGATTCATATAAGTCATCTAAAGAGCTCGGGTGCGTTCCAATAGCTTTCCTTTCAGAAAAAAAGAAGGTTTCCATAGCTGGAATCATATGTAACCTAAGGATAGCAAACAGAAAATCAGATAACAGCCCTATGGCATTTTTCCAGATAGAAGATCGCACAGGTATAGTTGATGTCTGCTGTTTTGCGGAAAGTTTTAAGGACAATCACCAATACATTAAGGAAGATAATGTTATCAAAATCACCGGAAAATGTATCGAAGAAGCCGACTCCTTGGACGACAACGGCGAAAAAGTTATAAAAGTGATCGTTCAACAGATTGAATTGGTTGAACAGGAAAAACCTGTGATTACTTTGTATGTGCCAAGTCTCATGGCATGGACAGATACCATATCAAAACAAATACAACGGTATCATGATCGCAACGGATGTCCCATGATTCTGTATGATTGTTTATTTGGAAGATTTCGAAAAACAAATATTTTGGTTAGCAAAGAAATACTTTCCAACCAATTAGGTCTTGAAACGTCCATATAAGCACAGAGCCGCCATTATTGGCGGCTTTTCTTTGTCTATGAATCGCATTTTTTGTTATGCAGAAAATCATTTTCAATTAATTGTCTTTCATAATGTTGTTGGAGTATATTTGTGTTTGCTGCTAAAAGGAGCTTGGCAAGAGAATAAAAAATCGTGTCATATATTCCCATGTTCGAAAAATGAGACTTTACGGCACGTTATTAAACAGCTATTTGTTAGATAAGATTTCTAAAAGAAAAACACGCTTTTTCCGATTAAATCTTGCATACTAAATATGTAAAGAATGTAAGGAAAGAAGGAGCCTTATGTCCACATTAGCATTGGCTGAAGCCATAACTTTTGCGAAAACAAGTAGTAAACATCTAAACCATGGAGGATACAATAATGGCAAAACATAATTATGTGGCCCTATACGGACAAGTGATAAAAGACCCAATCATTTACAAGGATGAAAACACAGGAGAATATAAAAGAGGCATTTGCCCGATTACTATCATTCGTGGTGTTCGCGATTTTGGTAATAACATAGAGCGCATTAAATATGACACACCAACCATTATGACCGGGAATCCTTCTTTAGTGGCTGCTATGGTCAGTTGGAGAGCTGGCGATATGGTAGAAGTCAAGGGTGCCGTAACAACAAAAGATGTTATTAAAAGCACGACATGTAAACATTGTAACAAAAAAAACAAACGCAAAGGCACTGTTGTTTTTGTAAATCCGATATATCTTAGTAAAAGAGAAACTGGTGTCAGCAAAGAAAAAGCTCTTGAATTACTTAAAGAAAGATGCGAGATATCAAACCAGGTAACGATTATTGGCACCTTGTGCAGGGAGCCTGCCGGTTTTGTCACTAACAAAGGTCTGTCGATAACAACGTATCAGCTTGCGGTTAACCGTAAGTATCGCATTAAAGAAGATGCTGAAGAAATAAGAACCGACTTTCCATGGGTCAAATCATATGGAAGTATTGCTGAAAACGACTTGAACTTTTTAAAAAAGGGTACAAGAGTTTTTATTGACGGGATGATACAGACCAGGAATATCGAGCGCAAGCAAGTGTGTGAATTTTGCGGAAATGAGTATGACTGGAATGATACGGCTTTTGAAATAATTCCTTATGCCACAGAATATCTTAGCAATTTCTATACTCAGGAAGAAATTGAAAAAAGAGAAGAAGAAGAAAACAAAAAAGCCATTCAAAGCGTTTTCTCAGAAAGCGATATCGAGATGCCGAGTGATCCCCCGAGCCTTGAAGGATTACCGCATTATGATAACTAAGATTTCAGCAGCAATCACCCACACATTTAAAATCAAAGGTGATACGCATAGACGATGTTAAGCTAATCAATTGAGCGGAAACAGTTTAATGTCGTATAACACACAGCGTCCAATTCATCCCCGCCCAATACAGTAGTTTGGACGGGGTCTTCTTAAAGGAATAATAAAACAATTCGATGTCAGGAGTCAAAAATGGAAAAATATTTATTAACGGGAGCAACGGGACATTTAGGATTAACCATAGCAAAACGCCTTGTGCAATTAGGGAAAACGGTACGCGCTCTTGTGTTGCCGGATGATAGTCTAACAAAACATCTGCCGCCGGAAGTTGAAATTATTTTTGGCGACGTAACGAACGCCGAAAGCTTGGAGCCGTTCTTTCTTTCCGACCCCCAGGATACTTTGTATGTGATACATGCTGCTGGCATTGTGTCAATTGCTTCAAAATATGATCAAAGAGTTTATGATGTTAATGTTAACGGAACTGCAAACATTATTAATCAGTGCAAAAAAATTCCTAACGTCAAACACCTTGTCTATGTTAGCTCTGTTCATGCTATTCCCGA
Organism: uncultured Lachnospiraceae bacterium; assembly: GCA_945492935.1. Classification (GTDB taxonomy): domain Bacteria; phylum Bacillota; class Clostridia; order Lachnospirales; family Lachnospiraceae; genus Coprococcus_C. Next base: position 6,348 of record CALYVE010000054.1, on the reverse strand, counting down.
GAAGCCAAAGGGAACTCAGATATCTGAAATCAATTATTTTTCTCCCGAAGATGTTGTTGGACTGTACAGTAAAACGAAATCGGAAGCTACAGCTTTAGTGCTTAATGCGTGTAAAAATGGAATAAAGGCTTCTGTTGTACATCCCAGCGGCATCATTGGTCCAAATGATTATGCAATTGGACACACAACACAGATGTTTGTGGATTATATTACCGGGAAACTACACGCCGGAGTGCGTGGAGGGTATGACTTCGTAGATGTCCGAGACGTAGCCGAAGGTATTATTTCCTGCTGTAAAAAAGGCAAGTCCGGTGAGTGTTACATCCTTTCCAATCGCTACATTAGCATTCCCGAAATGTTTGGGATGATTGGGAATTGTATACGCAAGCAAAATGTTAAAATATATCTCTCGACACGGTTGGTTAAATTGGTTGCTCCTCTTGCTGAACTGTACTACAAAAAAAGGCATTGCAAACCCCTTTTTACCACTTATTCATTGTACACATTGAGCAGTAACGCTTGCTTCACTCACGAAAAAGCAACCCGAGAACTGGCTTTTACAAATAGGTCGACAAAGAAAACCATTAAAGATACGGTTAATTGGGTTAAAGAAACTTTGTGTTGAGTATTTCTCAATAATTTGCATCATCCATATATTAAACCAATAGCGAATTCTATGACTTCAGTGCGCAGACTCTCGTGGCTTTTAAGCTTGAGATAAAACGCACTTTCCTTTTTTTTAAGTTAAAGCATTTCTTCATCTATCATTCTATTATCAGAATTGTATCGACGTATGGAGTAAAACTTTATACGTGATAAGAATTTGATTACAACACGAAACAAATGGAGGGTTATTTTAAAATGAAATGGATAAAACGTGATAGCGCATGCAAAACAATCCAAGACGTTGTTTTGCGAAACACGCCTGCTTTCTCAAAAAAGAACGATGTTTACACCATTAAAGAAATGGACAATGCAGTCGCTGTTTTGAAGCAATTTATCGCTAATGGCCGTCCCATAACATTAATAGGCGACTATGATGTAGATGGCATCTGTGCAGCGAGCATTATTTTTCTCGCAATAACTTCTCTTGGAGGGAACGTGAAAGTCCGTCTTCCAAGGCGTTTTTCAGAGGGTTTTGGATTGTCCGAGAAGATTGTCGGTGAAATTTCCGAAGGTTTGCTGATAACCGTCGATAATGGAATTGCAGCAATAGAGGCCGTTCAGAAAGCAAAAGACAAGGGCTTAACAGTTATTATAACCGATCACCATCTTCGCTCAGAAAGTGGTGAACTGCCTAATGCGGATATAATAATAGATCCCAATGCCGTTCCTGATAGCGCAGACTTTACCGGTTATTGTGGGGCGGGTATTGCATATAAACTGGCAACATTACTGCTTGGTGAAGGCGATGTACTGCTTCAAAAGCTTTTAAGTCTTGCAGCTATTGCAACTGTAGCTGATGTGGTTCCATTGGTGGAAGAAAATCATTCTATCGTGAGAAACGGTTTGGCTGCAATGCTGACCGAGGAAGGTAGAACCGTCGGTCTTGGTGCGCTTCTTGAAGTTTGCCAAATGGATAAGTTTATAACAGCAAAAGATATAGCATTCAAGATTGCACCCATCATCAATGCTTCCGGAAGGCTGCATGATGACGGTGCTAACATACCTTTCGCACTTCTTACTTTTGAAGGTTCACGTGATGCGGCACTAAACATGGCTCAAAACATAAATGAAACTAATGAGCAGCGAAAAGCGATAAAAACACGCGAAATGGCAGTGATACGCGAGACTATTGAGAATGAACAGCTTGAACGGGAAGTTCCGCTGTGTGTATATGTTCCGGGTTTATCCGAAGGACTGATGGGAATCTATGCAGGAGAACTTGTTGAAAGATACAAAGTTCCCAGCTTGGTTTTTACCGACTCTGAAGACCCTGACATTATAAAAGGAAGCGGACGCAGCTGTGGAGGGGTTCATCTGAAAAGCTTACTCGACAGTTGTTCTGATCTGCTTTATAAGTATGGAGGACATGCAGAAGCAGCCGGCGTTTCTGTTGAACGAAATAATTTCGAAGCGATGAAAAATCGGTTAATGAAATGCATTGGCAGCGTGCCCAAAGTTGACGATAACATTCTGTATTATGATCTTGATATTACCGCCGACAAGATTCAAGATGCAATCAGGGAAATGGAGCGGTTTGCTCCATACGGAGAAGGAAATCCGGAAATAGTTTTCAGATTGCTGAACTTTGATTTAGTGGAAAGGTTCGGATCTTGTTATAAAACCATGGGAAGTAACGGTAGCAGTATCAGACTCTTTGGCAAAGACGTTGTGGCTGTAGGTTTCGGAATGGCTGAACGCTATATTGCTATTAACAAACCCCAAAAGGTAAATTTAGTCGGCACTCTTTCCCTGAATTACTATCAAGGAAAAACAAACGCACAGATCGAAATCATTGACATCAAAGACGTAAATGATAAAACCAGTTATGGAGTACGCTTAGAATCTCCTCTATCGATGCATATAGCTAATTATTTGGATAGATAACAAAGCATCCATATCGATTTGTTTTGTAAAAACAAAGCACCATAAAATCGACATGTGTTAGCAGAGGAAGATTAAAAGCACGAAAAGCTTCGCAAATTCAGCCTGACCCCGATAATTTCAGACTGGACTTGAAGCAGATAATAAAGGAGGACAAAACTCGATTTATGAACAGTAAGTATCCGTGGCAGATTGCTACTGTAAAAAGACCCAAAAAGATTTTGAGTATAGATGCAAAATTTTTCCTTCCCGGAGAGCAAGAGAACGTTTCTCCATTGGAGATGCATTCAGGCTATTCACGCTGTGTGGTAACAATAATTGACAGCAGTGGCAGCTCAATGATGACTCCGAAAGCCAATATCGTGGCGGGTGACATTGCGTCTATTAAGTTCAAAACTGAATGTGCCATACAGGAAATAATGAAGGGAGCAAGGGCTACTGTTCCCAATGACGAAATTATTGGGGGACCAGCATACACCCAAAAGTTAATGGATAAAAACTATAAAGGCAAAACTCCTGCGGAAATTCTCCTCAAAGATCCCAATGAAAAGGATGGCCTGTTAAGGGCTCGAAATTGGCTGCAGTCAAATCTCGCTCGCTATCCGGGTAATAAAGCTCAAATCGAGGCCATAGATGAAGCGATTCAGCTGATGGAGATAGGGGAATTAAGGCCTTGCCAGCCTCAAGAAAATCTGTTAACAATTTACAATACAGAAAATAAATATTTCACAACAAAAAACGAAAGAGGGTTTAACCAAATTTATAAAATTTCTGTAATGTGCGATCCTTCAAAGAATTATCCTTTCGTTCTGAACATAATGAATTGTTTTGCTCCGGTAGAGTCATTGCCTGACGGAAAGAGAAACATAAAAATGTCAGAAGCAATAGATACCGTAAAATCATCTATCTCCATGTCAGTGGATGAATGGTATTCAATCATAGACAGGATATTAACGACTATGAGAAATTTTGAAACAATAAATTTTGCGCAGCAATTTAAGCTTGCGTACGATAATTCTTTTCATCATTCTTAAAGCGTAGTATCTTTAAAGTTTTTAATTTCAGTGCGTTTATACTTTTTCTGCATTCGCAGAGGAAACGCACTGATTTTTTCTTTAATTGAAGCTTTTTAAGCATGGAATCTTGCATACTAATTATATAGAAGCTGTAAAGCAAGAAAGCAATTCGTATAACAAGCCTTTATTAAAAAACCGGCAGAAAGGATTTAAAAATGGTAAGTCATTTATGGGATAAAATAGAACTATACTGCAACAACGGACATGACGGTCTTGTTAAAATGGACCTGGTACCAATGGGAAAACATCAAACTCTTTATTATGCGTGCCCAAAGGGCTTTGACGCGAATAGGAACGAAAATGAACCGATGTGCCGCAACCGTGTATCAGTTAAGGAGTTCGAGAAAATACTCGATCACATTTCTTCAATACTGTATGATGCCGAAATGAATAACGAAGTCATAAACCTTCAAAACATCAAATGGACCCAAAAAGGTATCAGATGCTATATTTTTGAGCATAACGATAAAATTAAAGTATTGGTTTATAACCGCAACGAGGTGGAAAAATGAACGAGGACAACAATAAAGAAAAATCTGTTGACAATGATAATTCGGGTAACTCCATTAAGTCAAAAAAGAGTAATAAAACAGTTTCGTTTATGATATCAATCATTATCACTGTAATTATAACAGCATTATTTAACACTTTTATTGCCTCTTTTACAATGGTAAGCGGAAACTCCATGGAACCTACCTTTAAAGATAATGATATTCTTATTGCAGAAAAGCTAACAAAATCATTCGAAAGGTTCGATGTAGTTATAGCTAAAAACGAAAATATTTTCTTGATAAAAAGAATTATCGGGCTGCCGGGTGAAACTATTCAGATTGTAAATAATGATATTTACATAAATGGCACAAAACTTGATGATATTTTAACTGTTGATATGGGATATAGCGGAATTGCATCTGAAGCGATAACGCTTGGTGAGGATGAATATTTTGCTCTGGGAGATAATCGAAGCATCAGTATAGATAGCAGAGATGAAAGCATAGGTCCTATATCAAAAGATGAGATCTGTGGTCACGTGATATTCAGACTATTTCCTCCAAAAACTTTTTAATCTATAAGAAAAGCTCAGATTTTTAAAATCTGAGCTTAACTTTTTTAATTTCTGTACCGAGCAAATTCTTTTTCGTTTGTAGCATTGGCTATACGAAACGCATCTGCTCTTAACTGTTCCATATCGATATCCTTCAGGTCATTAGGGTTATCAGGCTTTTTATCCCATGACTGACTCATTATATCGTAGTAGAATGAGCCAAGATTAGTCTGTATATAAATTCGTGATTTGCCTCGATATCCTTTCCAGTATCGCATGCTATAGATTCTTGCCTGTTTCTTTGGTGTTACTTCGATGGATGTAGCTTGCACATCGTTGTATTCACATGCAAATACTTGAAGAAGACGTGCGGTAGCAATAACATCATCCATAGCGTTATGAAAGGTTAATCCAGTATCAACACCATAAAGGGCTGCGATTGCACCTAATTTATGGGTAGATGTTTCAGATTTAGGAACAATGTCACGTGCCATTTCGAGAATGTCTAAGACATAATCAAATTCGAATGACAATCCGTGACGCATGTACATTTCCTTCATGAATCCCATATCAAATGGCACGTTATATCCGCATACCACTGCAATACCACTGAAGAAATTGTGGACATCACTAAAAACGTCTTCCTCATAAGGAGCATTGAACAGCACTTCGTCGGTAATCCCGGTGATTTCCACGATTTTAGGTGGTAAACTATAACCTGGATTAATATATGTGTTAAGCTCCTCCTCAACCCGGAATTTGCCATTTTCAACCTTGATCTTTTGCGCAGCCAGTTGAATCACATGATTTTTTTCGGGACTGAATCCGGTTGTTTCAAGATCAAAAACTACAATTGTGTCATTGTCTTCTAACGCGGAAACAAGATTTTGTCTTATGTTATCACTTCTCCACATGCTTAAAAACTAAATTACCTCCTAACTATATTTACCGGTTAGAACTGTCGCCGAGATGCTGTGCCAAATACTTTTTCAAGGCATTTATCTGATTCTTCTGATCGTCAGTCTTTGGTACATACCTGGATGAAGTCATGAATTCAGCCCAACGCATGTTTGTCGAAACTACTTCTGCAACAGTTTTCGGATTGTTCTTGTACGACCCAATATCAACAAGTATCGAGCCGCAATCGACATCCTCATTGGCATTACCGTCGTTAGCAACAACAGTAGTGGTATCAGGACTGTTTATCGGTGCTTCCGCAAAGTGAATTGGAGCTTCATTTTCGATACTAACGTCAATTCTGGCAAACTCATCGATTGGAGCAGCATCCTGAGAAGGAGTCTGCTGCGTGTTGTTGAAATCACTAACCGGCTGAGACATGCTATCAGCCTCTCCAACCTCCAAGTTGGAGAACACCTTGCCTGGAAGTGCCAGGAATCTAATAGCGGCACGATCAAACGCACGCTGCGATGCCATTAGTACGGGATACGTGCGTGCAATCTTGGTTTCCAAAGAATCCGGGGATGCTTCGCCTATTGCCTGAACCCTGCGCCCATCCTTGTCGCAAATAATGCACTTTACTGCAGGATGCTTAGGGTCTGCAATAAGCATCTCATAGTCATACATTAATTCTGTATCGGGAGAAATCTGGTTAAGGATGATATCTTCCAATGCATCATGATTAATAATGCAAATAACCCGTCCTTCTTCTTCTCTTTCGTA
>CALYVE010000053.1 GCA_945492935.1 uncultured Lachnospiraceae bacterium | reverse complement strand
AAATCGCATCATACATACGCTTATGTGCAGCATCTCTGGCACTATATAAAATTCCTGTCAAATAAACATAATCCCCCGCATGAAGATTTGCTAATTCGTCCTTTTGAAATGGTACATTTATATGCTTTTCCATCTTCGACCTCCTACAATACAACCGTCTTATGACGATTTACATGACAACACATATTCACAGCAAGCGGCATACCGGCAATGTGCGTTGCATAGCTTTCGATGTGAACGGCGAGTGCTGTTGTCCTGCCGCCCAAACCACCCGGTCCGATACCGGTTTCATTGACCATAGAAAGGATTTCATCCTCGATTCTTGCGATATGCTCCGCCTTGTTATGAGATCCCGTCTCCCTCGTAAGTGCCTTCTTTGCCATCTTAGCCGCAAGCTCAAAATCGCCGCCAAGACCGACACCAACTACGACCGGAGGACATGCGTTCGGACCGGCATCCTTTACTGCCTGAACAACTGCTGCCTTTACGCCTTCCTCACCGTCTGCCGGCTTTAACATAAATACGCGGCTCATATTCTCACTGCCAAAACCCTTTGGAGCAATTGTTATTTCTAACTGATCTCCGGGTACAATATCATAGTGAATGATTGCCGGTGTATTGTCTTTTGTATTCACACGAAGTAATGGATCTGCAACTACGGATTTTCTTAAATATCCCTCTGTATAGCCTTGACGAACACCCTCGTTAATTGCATCCGTAAGATTCATTCCCTCAATATGCAGGTCTTGTCCGACATTTACAAAAAACACTGCCATTCCCGTATCCTGGCAAATCGGAATTTTATCCTCCTTGGCAATCTCAAGGTTTTCAATCAGCTGATTTAATATCTGCTTTCCGAGTTCACCATCCTCCTCGGACGCTGCCTCTCTCATTTTGGCATCCATATCCGGCGCAAGATACAAATTCGCTGATATACACATTTCTTTTACTGTATCGATAATTAAATCTGTATGTAATGTACGCATAGTTTCCTCCGTTATTCATGCTTTTCACTTAACAATAAACATATATACGATTATAAACAATTGGCTCAAAAACGCAAGTTATTATTCTGTATTTCTCATTCCACACTTTTCACATAATGAGCTTTTTGTAAAGTGGATGTGCAAAGCCAAAATGCACGATATACATAAAGCATATCGTGCATTTTGAAACATATTCTATTGAACCCATAACTACCATTATTAAACTCTACACTTTCTACCCGACAACGGTCATCTGTATAACAATATGCGTCATTGATTCTAAATTATTTTCTAATTTATCTTCCATTATAGTCCGTCTCCACACACTTAGGTTCACATGTTATTTTAACCCTTATTTCTTTTACCGCATTTTCTGGCGTAAGATTTCTATATACTGAAAAAGCATCTGCTATAGCTAATAAGATATCGTCTTTGTCTTCCCAAATTGATCTCGGGATATATATATTATAAATATCCCATAAAAATGTCACGCCTACATTTCTATCACCCTCTGTCTTTCCTGCTACTTCCATTCTAATCATGCGTCCCTTATAACACATATCATAATATTCCGGCATATCAATATATCCACCTATACCGACTAAAAAAATATTTCTTTGCTTATCTCTTGACCAATAATCCCTTTTATAAAAAAGCAACGGTTTTTCTCCCCAATTTTTCCATCCAATTGATTCCCACAATTCTCTATTCTCTTCACCAACCATTTCATACACAAAACTCATTTTCGTTTCCTCCTATTTCATGCTGTTTGTTATAATTTGTTGTATATTTTAATCTTACGTTATCATAATAATCATATACCCAGTTCCATTTTTCCTTATTTTCCAAATGACAACATGCTATACCAGAAAAAAGTAATTGTAACAATATATTAAAGGTATTGTTGTCTATATAATTCCATGTTTTTCTCTCCATTCCTCTAACCAATCTAATATCACTTCTAAATTATTTTCTAATTTATCGTCCATTATAGTCCGTCTCCACACACTTAGGTTCACACATTATTTCCACATTGATTTCTATGACTTTATCTTCTGGCACTAGATTTCTCACAACAGAAAAGGCCTCCTGCACAGCATTTAATATATTTTCTTTTTCCATCCAAATAGCTTTTGGAATATATATATTATTTACTTTCCATAAAAAAGATACGCCTACATCTAGATCCCCTTTCGTATCCACGCCAATCTCCATCCTAATAATTCGCCCCCAATAACACATATCCCAATATCGCGGTGTTTCTATATATCTACCTATCTCAACTAAATAAATTTCTCTTTGCAGATCATATGACCAATAGCCTTTTTTGTTAAATATCAGAGATTTTGCAACCCAATTCTTCCAACCAATTGATTCCCACAATTCTCTATTCTCTTCACCAACCATTTCATACACAAAACTCATTTTCGTTTCCTCCTATTTCTTGTTATATTTCATTGTATACTTTATTCTTATTTTATCATAATAATCATATACCCAATTCCAGTTTTTCTTATTTTCCAAATGACAACCATAATATTTCAACATTACAAAAAGGAGCTAAATATATTTCACAAACATGAAATCATATTTAACTCCCTTTTTTCTTACGTTATTACAGTGAAATAACTCTAATCGTCTAAGAAATCATCCTCATCCGACCGCTTTACACCCTTCTTTGTACGGATGACAAAGCAGCGAATTGCAAAGAATAAATATACAATGAAAAATATGACAAAAATGACCGCAATCCAATATATTGCATCAAACAATTTATCAGAAATTCCGTCTATTTTGCTGAGGCCCTCCAAGCCATCTTTAATTTTATCTCCTGACATAAAATCACCTCAATTATTCTTCCGTTGTTTCTTCTTCACCATCAATGGCTTCTTCTACATTGCATTCTTCATTGTCTGCATCCTCCATCTCCTGCTCCATTGCAACAAGAGACTCTGATTCGTCTGCTGACTTCTGACGCACCTTAGCGATACTTGCAACACTGATGTCATGCTGAACATCCATATTGATGAGCTTAACACCGGTTGTAATTCTTCCAAGCATAGAAATATCCTTACAAAGAAGTCGGATTACAATACCCTGATTTGTGATAAGCATAATCTCGCTATCATCATCAACAGCCTTAAAGCCAACTACACAGCCTGACTTTTCGTTAATCTTATAACACTTAACACCCTTACCACCACGTCTTTGAGGTGTAAATTCTTCAATGGCTGTTCGCTTACCAAGACCATTCTCGGAAACGATAAGTGCTGCCTCTCCTTGTGTGTTAAGCTGCATACCAACTACTTCGTCACCATCTGCAACATTCATACCGATAACACCCATCGATGTACGACCGGTTGAACGAACATCCGATTCATTGAAACGAATACACATACCCTGCTTTGTAACAAGAATGATATCTTTCTTGTTATTTGTTGCTTTAACTTCAATTAACTCATCATTTTCCTTGAGCGTAATCGCTGCGAGGCCGGAACGACGAACATTTGCATATTCTGTAATCTTCGTCTTCTTAACAATACCATTCTTTGTACACATGAATAAATATCTTCCTTCATGGTACTCACGAATCGGAATAACAGCTGTAATCGTTTCGTCCGGAAGCAGCTGTAACAGGTTTACAATTGCTGTTCCTCTGGCTGTACGGCTGGATTCCGGAATTTCATATGCCTTCAATCGATATACACGTCCTTGATTTGTGAAGAACATGATGTAATGATGCGTTGTAGTCATAAACAGATTCTCGATGAAATCCTCCTCGATTGTCTGCATTCCCTTAATACCCTTACCGCCTCTGTTCTGGCTCTTGAAGTTGTTAATTGTCATACGCTTGATATAGCCCAGCTTTGTCATGGCAATTACAATGTTTTCCTTCGGTATCAAATCCTCAACGGTAATATCATCATCTAAATCAAGACCAATTGTTGATCTTCTGTCATCACCGTATTTCGTTGCAATAATCAAAATTTCTTCCTTGATAACACCAAGAAGCTTCTTGTTATCTGCAAGGATAGCACGTAGCTCTGCTATACGCTCCATAAGTTCTCTGTATTCCTGCTCAAGCTTCTCACGCTCCAAGCCTGTGAGTGCACGAAGACGCATATCTACAATCGCCTGTGCCTGTATTTCTGTAAGACCAAATCTTTCCATCAATGAAAGCTTTGCATCTGCAACAGACTTTGAACCACGAATAATCTTGATTACTTCATCAATATTGTCAAGAGCGATTAACAAACCTTCCAAGATATGAGCACGCTCTTCTGCTTTGTTTAATTCATACTGTGTTCTTCTTGTTACAACCTCTTCCTGATGCTTCAGATAGTATCCAAGCATCTCAAGAAGATTAAGAACCATTGGCTGTCCGTCAACAAGAGCAAGCATAATTACACCAAATGTATCCTGCATCTGTGTATGCTTATAGAGCTGATTCATAATGATATTTGCATTGCAATCCTTACGAAGCTCAATCACAATACGCATACCTTCTCTTGAAGATTCGTCACGCAGTGCCGTAATACCGTCTATCTTCTTCTCTTTACAAAGCTCTGCAATCTTCTGAATTAACTTCGCCTTGTTAACCATATATGGAAGCTCTGTGACAACAATACGCTGCTTGCCGCCTGACATTGATTCTATTTCAGATACGGCACGTACTTTAATTTTACCGCGACCGGTTCTGTATGCTTCATTGATGCCGGCTGTACCAAGAATCTGCGCACCGGTTGGGAAGTCCGGTCCCTTTATAATATCAAGAATTTCTTCAATATCTGTTTCACGATCTTCCATTACACGGTTGTCAATAATTTTTACAACCGCATTTACAACCTCTCTAAGGTTGTGAGGCGGAATATTTGTTGCCATACCTACAGCAATACCTGTTGTACCGTTTACAAGCAGATTCGGATAACGGGCAGGAAGTACCGTAGGCTCCTTCTCTGTCTCATCAAAGTTTGGTACAAAATCAACCGTATTTTTGTTGATATCAGCAATCATTTCCATAGAAATTTTAGAAAGTCTTGCTTCTGTATATCGCATGGCAGCTGCGCCGTCACCGTCAACGGAACCAAAATTTCCGTGTCCGTCCACAAGCGGATATCTTGTATTCCAATCTTGTGCAAGCTTAACCATTGCTTCGTAAATTGAGCTATCACCATGTGGATGATATTTACCCATTGTATCACCGACAATACGTGCACATTTTCTGTGAGGCTTGTCAGGATAGTTATTTAACTCAACCATGGAATGTAAAATTCTACGCTGTACCGGCTTTAAACCGTCTCTTACATCAGGGAGGGCACGTGCAGCAATTACACTCATGGCATAGTCAATATAAGATTCCTCCATCGTCTTTCTTAAATCGACGGGATGGATTTTATCAAAAATTGTTTCGTTATCCATTGTTTACCTCCTTAGATGTCAAGATTCTTAACGAATTTTGCATTGGCTTCGATGAACTCACGACGTGGTTCAACTCTCTCACCCATCAATGTATCAAATGTAACATCAAGCTCAGATTCCATATCTTCATCGATTGATACACGAAGCAATACTCGTTTTTCAGGGTCCATTGTTGTATCCCAAAGCTGCTCCGCATCCATTTCTCCAAGACCTTTGTAACGCTGAATCTTGTTATTCTGGTCTCTTCCGACTTCATCTAATATCTTAGCAAGCTCATCATCGCTGTATGCATACCAGGTCTTACGATTTTTCTCCAGCTTATAGAGAGGTGGCTGCGCAAGGTATACATGTCCCTGGCGAATAAGATCCGGCATAAAACGGAAGAAAAACGTAAGCATAAGTGTAGCAATATGCGCACCATCGACATCGGCATCCGTCATAATAATAATCTTGTCATAACGAAGCTTCTCAATGTTAAAGTTCTCACGAACGCCGGTACCAAAGGCTGTAATCATAGCTTTGATTTCTTCATTTCCCAATATCTTATCGATACGAGCCTTCTCAACATTTAAAATCTTACCACGTAACGGAAGAATCGCCTGTGTTGCTCTGTCACGGGCTGTCTTTGCCGAACCGCCGGCAGAATCTCCCTCTACGATGTAAATCTCGCATTTCTTAGGATCTGTATCAGAACAATCCGCAAGCTTACCCGGAAGTGCCATATTTCCCTCTAAATTTGTCTTTCGAGCAACATCTCGTGCCTTACGGGCTGCCATACGGGCTCTCTGTGCGACAACAGCCTTTCCGACAATTGCTTTTGCAATTTGAGGATTTTGCTCAAGGAAATATGTAAGCTTTTCTGTAACAAGTCCCTCAACAGCTGTTCTTGCTTCTGCATTTCCGAGCTTCTGCTTTGTCTGACCCTCAAACTGTGGTTCCGGAATCTTAATACTTACAACCGATGTAAGTCCCTCACGAAGATCATCACCGGATAAATTTTCTTCTTTGTCACGCAAAATCTTGTTTGTACGTGCATAATCATTAAATACCTTAGTAAGTGCACTCTTGAAACCTGTCAAATGCATACCACCTTCCGGTGTGTTAATGTTATTAACAAAGCTTAAGGTTACTTCATTGTAGGAATCATTATGCTGCAAAGCAACTTCTACAACAATATCATCCTTCGCACCTTCACAATAAATTACTTTATCATAAAGAGCTGTCTTGTGACGATTCAAATAGGTTACGAATTCGCGAATGCCGCCTTCATAATGAAAATCGTCTGAACGCTCCTTATTCTCACGTTTGTCTTCAAGATGAATCTTAAGACCCTTTGTAAGAAATGCCATCTCACGAAGTCTTGTTTTCAGTGTATCATAATCAAAAATAACATCGTCGAAAATCGTATCATCCGGCATAAATGTTACCTTTGTTCCTACTTCATCTGTCTTTCCGATTTCCTTGAGCTTGTACATTACATGACCACGCTCATAACGCTGTTTGTAGACCTTACCTTCTCTTGATATTTCTACTTCAAGCCAGTTAGAAAGCGCATTTACTACAGATGCACCTACACCGTGCACGCCTCCGGATACCTTGTATCCTCCACCGCCAAACTTACCGCCGGCATGTAAAATTGTAAATACAACCTCTACAGCAGGGATTCCGGCCTTCTCATGAATACCGATCGGAATACCTCTACCGTTATCAACTACAGTTACAGAATTATCCTCGTTAATGAATACTTTGATTTCTGTACAGAATCCGGCAAGTGCTTCATCAACAGCATTGTCTACAATCTCATACACCAAATGATGTAAGCCTCTTGTAGATGTGCTACCAATGTACATACCGGGTCTTTTTCTTACAGCCTCTAATCCTTCAAGAATCTGGATTTGTTCCGCATCATAATTTGCTTCGTTACCCATTATTTCCTCCTATACTTCATCAACATCTAAAGAAAAATGTTGATATTAAACATTAAATTGCGGATTTACTCTAATTTTCCGGAAACAACCTTATAAATCTTGTCTATTTTAAGGCGTTCCTTTATAAAATCATCATATCCTGTACACGTGATAATTGTCTGAATATCACGTATGGATGCAAGAAGAGCATCTCTTCGCTTCGAATCAAGCTCCGACATTACATCATCTAACAGTAATATGGGATTATCATGAATAATCTGTTTCACTAATTCAATCTCTGCCAGCTTAAGGGATAAAGCAACTGTTCGCTGCTGTCCCTGTGATCCGTATTTTTTGACATCCATGTCCCCCACCATAAATAAAATATCATCCCGGTGCGGACCAATTTGTGTACTTTGATATCGCAAATCAACCGCTCGCTTTGAAAGAAGCTCCTCTTCAAATAATTGTTCCTCTATATCACAATCATAGACAAGACGGAGTTCTTCTTTTCCTGCAGAAAGTTTTTTGTGAATTTCATATATGATATCATTTAGCTTATCAATGAAATTACGGCGTTCCTTAATTATCTTTCTTCCGTAATCAATTAACTGACTGTCCCATACAGGAAGCATATCCTCCATTGAATGATCAAATGATATTTGTCTTAACAAATTGTTGCGCTGATTCAAAACCTTGTTGTAATTGGATAAATCACTGAAATATATGCGATTTAATTGGCATAATTCCACGTCCATAAATCTTCTTCTTTCAACAGGACTGTTTTTGATGATTGATAAATCCTCCGGCGAAAAAAGAATAATATTTACAAGTCCTAATAATTCAGCACTGCGTTTAATTGGTACAAGATCAATTGCAACACCTTTACTTTTGCTTTTGCGAAGGTGCATATCTATACGATGATTTATATCATGTTTCTTAATATTTGCCCGAATATGACTTTCGTCATATCCAAAACCAATCATTTCCTTGTCCTTATTTCCACGATGTGATTTTGTCGTTGCAAGAAGATAAATGGCTTCCAAAATATTCGTTTTTCCTTGTGCATTATCACCGTATAAAATATTAATACCTTTTGAAAATGTTATTTCCGCACTTTCATAATTTCGAAATTGATGAAGTGCTAATGTATCTATATACATATCCAATCATCCTATAAAATTATTGCTGGATACTTATCTTGTCTCCGTCAAATTCAACCTCTGCTCCATCATAAAGCTTTCGGCCTCTGCGAGTTTCAACCTCTCCGTCAACAAGAACCAATCCCTGCATAATAACTTCCTTGGCATCAATTCCGGAATCAACAAGCCCGGTTGCCTTTAAGGCCTGTCCTAATTTGATAAATTCTTCGCCTTCGCGTAATTTTAAAATATGCATCTTAATAAGCTCCTGCATTAATATTTACCGGGAGAACAACATAAATGAAGCTCTCGGCATCATCCTTTATAATACATGGTGATTTTGCATCACGCATATAAAGATAAATATCTTCGTCATCAATTACTCGCATAACATCCATTAAAAATCTTGGATTAAATCCGATAATGATTTCTTCACCTTCCTTTGAAATCTCGATTTCTTCATTCATGGAACCCATCATCGTATCAACCTTTAAATACATATTATTGTCATCTTTGATATTTACAACGATTGGCTTTTTGTCAGATTCCTTAATTAAGAGGGAAGCACGATC
>CALYVE010000052.1 GCA_945492935.1 uncultured Lachnospiraceae bacterium | reverse complement strand
ATAAAAGAGGCTGCGGAGTATTCCAATATTGGTATCAATAAATTGGAGAGCTTGCTCAGATCACCGAGATGTCCTTTTGTTCTGTATGTAGGGAAGAAGAAACTTGTTAAACGAAAGGAATTTGAAAAGTTCATTTCGGACAACGTAGAGATATAGCGTATTCCCAACAAATGGGGTAACCACGCTGTTTATCGGCTATCAAAAAAATGAAATAACATTGCATTTGAGCCCTAGTTGGTGTATAATATAGCGTGCTAATTTGGGGCTCTTATAGCTTAGAAAGGAGCCTTAAATGGGAAAAGATCTCAAAGGAAAGGAGATTGGAGCAGGAATCGTTCAGCAACCTAACGGGACTTATTTCGCCAGATTTGTTGATAAATTTGGGAAGCGCAGAACGAAAAGATCCAAGAAACTTCAAGAGGTAAAACAGTGGCTTGCTGATGCTACATACATAGACCAACACAGTGACCTCGACCAGGCAACGGATATGCTCGTTGATGCCTGGTTCGATTATTGGATAGGGATAAAAAAGCAGACAGTGAGACCTAATACGGTCAGAAACTATTCGGAACGGTATGAGCGTAATATCAAGGGTGTTATAGGCAATAAACTCTTAACTGATGTAAAGCCCATTCACTGCCAGAAGATTTTTTCGGATATGGCTGATGAGGGCTATAAGACGACTACCATATACCAGACGCGGATCGCTCTTTACAACATGTTTGAGTTCGCAAGGGAAAATGATGTTCTCATTGCAAATCCCTGTAAGAAGTCGTTAAAGAGCGATATGGGAAAGCCTTCAGATAAGAAAGAAGCTCTTACGATAGACGTTCAGAAAAAGTTCTTAGAAGCTGTGGTTGGCTACAGCTATGAGAATCAGTACCGCTTCGTGTTGCAGACCGGACTTCGTACAGGTGAGCTTATAGGACTTAAGTGGAGTGATATCGACTTCGAAAATCGTACCATGAAGATTGAGAGGACGATGGAATATCGCTATAAGGTAGGTGAATGGAGAGTTGGTCCACCTAAGAGTAAATCCGGCTATCGTACAATTCCTCTTACAGACGAAGCAATTCGTATTCTTGAAAATCAGAGATCAAAGAATAAGAGCTTAAAGCTCGTGCCGATGGAATGGAAGGATATTGTCTTTCTTTGCAGAAAGGGAACGCCGGTCAAGAACAGTACTTATGATACAGGACTTTTTAAGTATTGTGACCGTGTAGGTATTCCGAGATTTTCAATGCATGTACTCAGACATACTTTTGCGACAAGGTGCATTGAAGGTGGAATGAAGCCCAAGACTCTGCAGAAGATTTTAGGTCATTCTAATATCGGTATTACCATGAATCTGTATGTTCATATTACAGAGGATGAAAAACATAGAGAAATTGACTTAGTGGCTGACGCGTTAAAAGTGGTATAAAACTTGATGCGAAATTCATCTCCGTGGTACTCGATGTGGTACTCGGTTAAAAACACGAATCGCGGAAAGCCAGTAAAATAAAGGAAAAATGAAGGAGATGAATATATTATGAAATTAGGAATCGTTGGGCTACCAAATGTTGGAAAAAGTACATTGTTTAATTCGTTGACGAAGGCGGGGGCAGAATCAGCCAACTATCCGTTTTGTACAATTGACCCTAATGTCGGGGTTGTTCCGGTACCGGATAAGAGATTGGATGCACTTACAGAGATGTATCATTCGGCAAAAACCACACCGGCTGTGATTGAGTTTGTTGATATTGCAGGTCTTGTAAAGGGTGCATCAAAGGGGGAAGGACTTGGAAATCAGTTCCTTGCAAATATACGTGAAACCGATGCAATCGTGCATGTGGTACGTTGCTTTGAAGATACGAATGTAATACATGTGGATGGCTCTGTTGATCCGATTCGGGATATTGAGACCATTAATTTTGAACTTATTTTTGCGGATATCGAAGTACTTGATAAACGTATTGCAAAGAATACACGTGCCGCTGCAAACAATAAGCTTGTTGCAAAAGAGCTTGAGCTTCAGAAGAGAATTAAGGCACATCTTGAAGAGGGTAAACTTGCTATTTCTTATGAGACGGATGATGAGGATGAAATCAAGTGGATTAAGGAATATAATTTGCTTACAGGCAAGCCGGTAATCTTTGCTGCAAATGTTGCAGAAGATGATCTTGCCGATGATGGTGCTTCCAATGAATATGTTCAGAAGGTTCGCAAATATGCAAAAGAGTTCGGTTCGGAAGTATTTGCTGTATGTGCACAGATTGAGCAGGAAATTTCGGAGCTGGATGATGATGAGAAGCAGATGTTTTTAGAGGAGCTTGGCGTTTCGGAGTCAGGTCTGGATAAGCTTATCAAGGCAAGTTACTCTTTGCTTGGTCTTATTAGTTATCTTACATCGGGTGAGGATGAGACAAGAGCCTGGACTATTGTAAAGGGAACAAAAGCACCACAGGCAGCCGGAAAAATTCATACAGATTTTGAACGTGGATTTATTAAGGCAGAGGTTGTCGCATTTGATGCTTTGATGGAGAGTGGCAGTATGCTTGCAGCGAAGGAAAAAGGTCTTGTTCGCCAGGAAGGTAAAGAGTATGTTGTTGCAGATGGCGATGTAATCTTGTTTAAATTCAATGTTTAAGAGGTAATTTATGAAGGATATTCGTTTTCCGAATCTTGGTATACATTTGCATAATGTGGGAGACAGCTTTTCGTTGTTTGGAATAGAAATTCGGGTTTATGGTTTGCTGATTGCAATTGGTTTTTTTGTTGCGACGATTGTTGCCTGCAGGGAAGCAAAACGCACGGGGCAGGATGATGAATTGTATATTGACTATATTCTCTGGATGGCGATTCCGGCAATTGTCGGAGCCAGACTCTATTATGTAATATTCAGCTGGTCTGAATATTTTCAAAAGGGGAAGGGATTCGGCGCTACAATAAAAGATATCATAAATATTCGTAATGGTGGTCTTGCAATTTATGGTGGAATTATTGTGGCTGTAATTGTTGCTGTTTTATTTGCAAAGAAAAAGAATATGAAGTTTTCTTTGATGGCCGATACCGCGGTTATGAGTGTTTTGATTGGACAGATTATCGGAAGATGGGGCAACTTCTTTAATAGAGAATCGTTTGGTGAATATACGAATTCGTTATTTGCGATGAGCATTCCGATTGATTATTATGGTATCGGAATCAATAATCTGGTCGGTTCTGGTGTGATTACAAATGCTATGGCAGAACATGTTGAGATTTATGACGGCATGCAGTGGATCAGTGTTCATCCGACGTTTTTATACGAATCTATTTGGAATCTGGCCCTCCTGATATTTATTATTGTATATAGAAAACACAAAAAATTCGATGGAGAGCTTGCACTCATTTATTTATGGGGATACGGGCTTGGCCGTGTGTGGATTGAAGCACTTCGTACGGATTCACTGATGATTTCCGGCCTGCATATTCGTGTGTCACAGCTTGTGGCTGCTGTATGTGTGCTTGCAGCTTCCGTCATTCTCGTAAAAAAACGCCTGGATTACGGACGAAATCTTTGCAAAACAAATAATGAGTAAAACAACGCAAAATAATAAAAAAACATAAAAGAAATGCGATTTTCCTATTGCATTTCTTTTTTTTATGATATAGAATAAAAGCACAGTGGTTGTTCGGTGGAAGAATTGTGTAGCAACGTGGAGTGATTTTCCATACGAGTGGCAGAAAGGAACTACGAGCGGATGAAGAGTATGAAGGGCCAATCGAATCATAACTTAGATGCTAAGGGCAGATTGATTATTCCGTCGCGACTTCGAGATGGACTTGGCTCTAGCTTTGTGCTTTGTCAGGGCATGGATAAGAATATCTATGCTTACCCGGAAGAAGAGTGGGAGAAGTTTTCTGAGAAGTTAAATGCTCTTCCTGTATCAAATGTTCAGGCACGTAAGTTCAAGTTATTCTTCCAGGGTTCCGCTGTTGATTGTGAGACAGACAGTCAGTATCGAATCGTTATTCCTCAAAATCTTAGAAGCTGGGCAGGAATTGACAAGGAAGTTGTATTAGTTGGTAACGGATCGATTGCAGAGATTTGGGACAAGGAAGCATGGGAGCGTTACAACAATGCAGAAGATATGGATATCAATGCGATATCTATGGAAATGAGTACATTATATGGAATTTAAACATGCATCTGTTCTCTTGAATGAGACAATTGACAGTTTGAATATAAAGCCGGACGGAATATATGTAGATGGAACTCTCGGTGGTGGAGGACATTCTTTTGAAATATGTAAACGTCTGGGAGATGGTGGCAGATTGATTGGGATTGACCAGGATTTGGATGCAATTGCTGCTGCCACAGAACGATTGCAGCCATACAAAGATAAAGTGACAATCGTTCACAGTAATTATCAGGACATAGACTCTGTGTTAAAAGGACTATCAATCAGCGGTGTTGATGGGATAGTCCTCGACCTCGGAGTCTCATCATATCAATTAGATAATGTGGATAGAGGTTTTACCTACAGAGAAGATACTCCACTTGATATGCGTATGGATCAGACACAGCCGATGACAGCAAAAGATATTGTGAATGACTATTCCGAAATGGAGTTGTATCGGGTGATTCGTGATTACGGGGAGGAGCAATTCGCCAAAAACATTGCGAAGCATATTGTTCGTGCGAGATTGGACAAGCCGATCGAGACAACAGGTGAGCTAAATGAAATTATCAAGGCGGCCATTCCTGCAAAGCTAAGACAGGGAACGGGGCATCCGTCAAAGAAGACATTTCAGGCGATTCGAATTGAACTCAATCATGAATTGGATGTATTGGAGCAGTCGCTTGATACAATGATAAAGTGGCTGAATCCGGGCGGAAGATTATCGATTATAACATTTCATTCGTTGGAAGACCGTATCGTAAAAACGATTTACAGACGCAATATGAACCCTTGTACATGCCCGCCAAGCTTCCCGGTGTGCACATGTGGAAAGGTTTCGATGGGAAAGGTAGTTACAAGAAAACCAATTGTTCCAAGTGAACAGGAGTTAGCAGACAACAAGAGAGCGAAGAGTTCTAAGCTTCGCGTTTTTGAAAGAATATAAAGTCAATTGACAAGACAAAAAAGTAGGGGAGATTGGGTATGGAAAGAAGAAACGTTAATGTGAGTCAAAGAAGAAACTTGTATTACACGGATGGCAGTGCCGCAAGAAAAGCCGAGTATGTGCCGAATTACAACAGGCCGGAAAGAAGACGTGATCAAAGACCGGAGCGCGCACCACAGAGACAGACAAATTATCGTACGAGTGCGCAGCGTGCACAGGCACAGAAAAGACGTGAACAGGCTGATAAGGCACTTGCATTTGATTTAAGATATACAGTTTTTGTTGTTGCGGCAGTTGCAATTATGGTTGTAGCGTGTGTATACATGTTATACATGGAATCTCGCATCAATGCACAGCAGAGCAATATTAATGCCATGACATCAAAACTTGAAAAACTTGAAAATGAGAATACTTCATACGAAATGTCCTTAAACAGTATGTATACATTAGATGATATCTATGATGTAGCATCAAATGAACTTGGTATGGTATATGCAAAAAAAGGTCAGATTGTCTACTATGAAAGTGCAAGTGAAGACTATGTAAAACAGTATCAGGATGTTCCTTCTGTAAAATAGCAGAACAGAAACAACACGATAACTGAGGTGATGTTTTATGACACATAAAAGAAAAGGACGTCAATTTTCAGACAACATGAAGAAAAAACTGCTGATATCCATGGGAATTATATTAGCAGTTTTTGTTGTGCTTATCGGAAAATTAATCTATATAACGGTTACAGCAGGTAAAGAGTATGAGCAGAAGGTTTTGGCTCAGCAGGGATATACAAGTACAATCATTCCTGCGAAGCGCGGCGATATCTATGACGCAAACGGAACGGTTCTTGCAACTTCAAAGAAAGTATACAACGTTATTTTAGAGCCAAAGAATATTTTGGAAAAGGAAGAAATTACGAAAGCTACATGTGCTGCACTTAAGCTGTATTTCGGTATTACGGACAGCGAGATGGATGAATTTCTGGAAAATAAGGAATCGTATTATGTGGTAGCACGTAAGAAACAGCCCTATGAAACAGTAAAGGCTTTCAATGAATAGCGTGCAACACGGGAGGGCGAAAATACAAGTGGCGTTTTGCTTGAGGAAGAGTATCAGCGAATTTATCCACATAACACATTGGCTTGCCATGTACTCGGTTATACTGTCAGCGGGAATGTTGGAACGTATGGCATTGAAGAGGCATATAACAATTATTTGAATGGATCGTCCGGCCGTGTGTACACATATCTGAATGATTCGAATTCGCTTGAAACAACTGTAGAACCTGCAGTTGACGGCTACAATCTTGTTACTACAATTGACGCAAATATCCAGACAATTGTTCAGGAAAAGGTCGATGCCTTTATGGAAGAAACGGGTGCGAAAAATGTATCTGTTATGGTAATGAATCCAAATGATTGCAGTATTCTTGCAATGTACAACTGTCATCCATATGATCCAAACGATGCGTATGATTTGGAGTATACAAGATATCAGTTCGAAACGGATGAGGAGTTTGAAGATTTTAAGGAAAACGGAACCGATGATGATCATGTAAATGCATTATATCAGGTATGGCGTAATTTTGCGGTCAGCGATGTATATGAGCCCGGATCGACCTACAAAACATTTACGATTGCGGGTGCACTTCAGGAGGGTGTGTACAAGATTGATGACACCTTTGTCTGTAATGGTGGTGAAATGAAGGATGTCTATTATATTCAGTGTAGCCACACACATGGAACAATCACTCTTTCGCAGGCACTTGAATATTCATGTAACGATGCATTAATGCAGATTGGTAAGGAAGAAGGGCCGGCTACCTTTGACAAATATCAAAGAATTTTTGGATTTGGTCAATGTACAAATATCGATATCCCGGGTGAGCCGGATAATGATTCCATGAGCATGCTTGTTTATAACAAAGAAACTTTAAATGAAGTTGAACTTGCGACTTCTGCATTTGGACAAGGTGTTACGGTAACAATGGTAGAGCTCGGAACAGCGTTTTGTTCTGTAATTAATGGCGGATATTATTATCAGCCGCGTGTAGTAAAACGAATTGAAGATAAAGACGGAAATGTGATTGATAACGTAGACAGTATTTTGGTTCGTCGTACCATTTCCGAGGATGTTGCCGCACAGGTGCGCCAGAGCTTACTTGGTGTTGTTGAGGCAGGAACCGGCGGCGGTGCTTCGGTAGAAGGCTATTCCATCGGCGGTAAAACGGGTACAGCCGAAAAGGTACCTCGTAATCAGGGTAATTACCTGCTTTCCTTCATTGGTTTTTCGCCAATTGATGATCCGCAGGTTGTTATATATGTAGTTGTTGATGAACCAAATGTAGAGGCTCAGATGTATAGCGGTGCTGCAAAGAAAATCTTTGCAAATATTGCAACAGAAGTATTCCCATATATGAATATTTACAGAACCGGTGATGAGGATTTCTATAATTCGGAAGAAATGACGGAGGGTACGCCGATTTATGGCGGTGAGGTGCCTGAGAATGACGTAGCCGGTGGAAACGACAACCCTTATGTATCAGGTGTCACCGTTGATTTGATTAATGAGAATATTTTGAATGAGGATAAGACGACAGAATAAGTGGTATACATTTCTTACAGAAGAATACATATTATAGTAAGAATTCTTGAGATGGTCTGTATGTGAAAATAGAACAATCGATTTTTCCTATGCACAGTCGGCGAAAGCTTACGGTTGTAGTAGTTTGTTTTCTGTCATTTCTGTTGACTGCCTTTGGAAGGTTAGCATTTTTAATGGCTTTCCGGGGTGATTATTATTCGACAAAAGCAAATGCTTTGTGGGAACGAGAGCGCAGCATCAAGGCACCGAGAGGTATCATATATGATCGAAACGGAAATGCGCTTGCACAAAACAAACCTGTATGTTCGATTTCGGTCATTCACAACCAGGTGAAGGATGAAGAACGTGTCGTAAAAGAACTTTCCGCGAGATTAGATTTAGATGAAGAAAAAGTTCAAAAAAAGGTTTCAAAACGTTCTGTAAGAGAAATAATAAAAACAAATGTAGATCGACAGGTAGCTGATGAAATCCGCAATCTTGAACTGGATGGTGTGATGATAGACGAGGATTACAAACGATTTTATCCGTATGATGAGTTAGCTTCAAAGGTGCTTGGTTTTACAGGTGGAGACAATCAGGGGATTGTCGGATTAGAAGTCTATTATGATGATATTCTTATGGGCACACCCGGTAGCATTAATACAAAAACAGATGCGAGAGGAATAGAGATTGCAAATGAAAGTGAGCGGCGGGTTGTTCCGGTTGCCGGTCATAATCTTGTAATATCGCTGGATATTAATATTCAACAATATATAACAAATAAGGCACTTGAGGTACTTGAAAGCAAACAGGCAAAGCGTGTTTGTATACTTGTTATGAATCCGCAAAACGGTGAGATATACGGACTTGCGGATGTGCCGGAATACAATTTGAATAAACCATTTGAATTGAATTACAATTTGGAAGACAAAGAAGTGACGCAGGATATGCTCAATCAAATGTGGCGTTGCTTTTGTGTAAATGATACATACGAACCGGGATCAACCTTTAAAATCGTGACAGCGACAGCCGGGCTTGAACATGGGGTAGTAAAGACAAGCGATACATTTTATTGTCCGGGATATCGAATCGTTGAAGATCGAAGAATTCGCTGCAGTAAGGTTGGCGGACATGGTTCGCAGGATTTTAAACATGGAATTATGAATTCCTGTAATCCGGTTTTTATGGAGGTAGGAGAACGAATAGGCTCCGAAAGAATATATGATACAATCGAAACTCTTGGCTTGTTCGAAAAAACCGGCATTGATATGCCCGGAGAAGCAAATTCGATTTTTCACAAGCTTGAAAATGTAGGTGCAGTGGAACTTGCAACCGTATCGTTTGGACAGTCATTTCAAATTACCCCGTTGCAGCTTGCAAGAG
>CALYVE010000051.1 GCA_945492935.1 uncultured Lachnospiraceae bacterium | reverse complement strand
ATAACCCATGAAATCGCAAGAAAATACATACACATCAAAGCTTGGATTGTGGTATAATGTTTAAGTGGTTTTTATTTCGAAGGAAGATTAAAAAACGGAGGAACATCAATGAAAGTAATCTTTTGCAAATGGAAAAGCATATGCGAAAAAGGTATCACAAATGCCATGAAAAGACTTGGCATCTCTGTCGTTGATTTTATACACGAAAATGAGAGTTTGGATTATGACACTGCTTATGCTCAGAAGTTAATCGAAGTCTGCCACGCAAACCCGGACACCGGCTTTGTTTTCACAGTCAATTTTCAGCCAATCGTTGCACGCACCTGCAAAATACTCAACATGTTATATCTCTCGTGGACGGTGGACTGTCCAAGTTTTCCTCTTTATTCTGAAACAATCACCTTTCCAACAAATCGTATTTTCTTGTTAGATCGTGCACAATGGGAGAAGTTTTCTCCTTTGAATCCTGACTGTATTTTTCATCTCCCTATGGGCGCAGATGTTGCAACATGGGATGAAATCAAACTCTCAACAGAGGATCACAGGTTATATGATTGTGATATATCCTTTGTTGGCTCTTTGTATTCCGAGAAAACAAAATACAACAGCATCGAAAAGGATTTGCCTGAACGAATGCGCGGTTTTGTAGACGGACTTATCAATGCGCAGCTTAATGTTTATGGATATAATTTTATCGAGGAATCCATTTCAGAAGAATGGGCTAAGGAATTCAAGAAATATGCAGACTGGGCTCCGCTCGGACCTGATTACAGAGAAGATATTCGAGGTATTGTAGCCGACACCTATATCGGCTACAAATGCACGGAACAGGAACGCATTCGTACCTTCCAAACCATTGGCGAATATTTTAGCATGGACTTATGGACCTTAAGTGATACAACGCCGATTTCCAACGCATACGAATGCAGAAACATCCTAAAACCCCCCCGCCGTAGCAAGGGTGTTTGTGTACGAGGCGGTGCTGATTCCAACACGATGATGCCAAAAATCATAAAATGCAGCAAAATCAATTTAAATCTTACTAACAAACCAATCAAAACCGGTCTTCCTCTTCGGATTTTTGACCTGATGGCGTGTGGTGGATTTGTATTGTCAAATTACCAGTCCGAAATTCCGGACATTTTCATTCCTGACGAGGACATCGTTTTGTATGAGAGCATTCCGGATATGCTCAATAAAATTGATTATTACCTGACACACGAAGATGAGCGAATGACAATTGCCCAAAATGGTTACAACAAAGTCAAGGAGTCACACTCATATGATCAGCGACTTTTGTCCATGTTTAACACTTGTCTCAATTCATAAAATCAGCCATATCCTTACGCTTTACTTATCCTGTCTTCAGGTTGTTGTGATTGAAATCTTATTTTCCCAAACGCTTCGATACTCTTCCCCCGACAGTTCTACCAAATCATCTATATAAGCTTGTCGAGCTTCTCTAGACGAAACAATTACCTTGTCAGCACAAACAACACCCGGAACTCTACAATAATACTCCATCGTTTGTTTTTCTTTCTTTGTTTCGACCGCTCCTGTTTCATAAATCGATTTATAAATCAATTGTTCAGTATACTTGCGCAAATTACTAGCATAAAAAAATGGCATAACGCTTACTACGCGATTATATTCATCAAATGGATTTTGAATGTAAATCTCATCCGGATGATTATTCTCAAAGTCATATGAATCAAATCTGGTCAGTTCAACATACTCCGGATATCCATCCATCTCATAATATTCCTTTCCGAATGTTAGATCCGCATGAATTTCATAATACGGAACTGGGATTACTACAATCTTGTGCCCCTCTTTTTTTAAACTCTTATAGATAGAATCATAACTATCCCAATACTTTGCTTTATATGTTACGAATACAATTTCCTTAATTTTGCTTAATTCTTCTCGGATTGAATTATTTGTGTTTTGTATACTAAACTCAATTTTCTTGAAAACTTCCGGAAGTGAAGAAAGTTCACCACTTGATATCAAAGAATACATCTGAAAGATTTGCTCGCAAAAAACTTCTAGTTCCTGCACCGCCTTTGTTCCAAACCCATACTTACGCTCAATAGCTTCTCCAATTTTAACTGCGGCTGTTTGACACACTTCAAGCAACTGAGCAATACCTTCAAAGTTTCCTGATTCAACACAAGAAATCACAAGATTAAGACCCTTCCCGATTTTTGCAGTGAACTCATCAAACAAATTCGGAATAGTTTTTGAACTAAATCGATCTTCACATTGCAAGTTTTCTTTCTGAAATTTGTAATAAAATGCATAGTCCCCTTGATGTTTTACAATCTCCTGCTCCATTTTTCGAAAAAAAGGATAGTCATGTGCACCCTCATCCTTTTGTACAGTCATATAGTCTCCATACTCTCCCGTCAATATTTTATCGTAATCAATCGGCACATTAATCATAATATTCTCAAACGGAAGCTGTTTAATCTCCATAAAGCATTTCTTCGGAAAACACATTTTGCGATTCTGCATGTACCACTGAATATTTGCCACATTCTTTGTGTTTTGGGCATTAAATAATTTAGATGTTTGGATTAAACACACATACAATTGCTGTTTTTTTGAATATTTGCGGTTCACTCGTTCATGCGTAATTTTCTCAACCTCGCGGATTAAGGGTTCTATATTTTCATTCGGATTTTTTTCAACAATAGCTAAGCCGTCACATATTCCTTTGAGCAAACCACAACGTACTTCTTCCTGTTCTCCATCATCCGAAATATTATCAATCGGAAAAATATCTATGCCTACAGGAAATGGAAACTCTTGAATATATCGCGTTTCTTCCTGATTCAATCCGGCTATGTATACTATTCTGGCAAACATTTCCCCAAATTCAGGTTCTTTTTCCACTGTCAAAAGTTTATAACCCGCAGGAGTATCATACGAAAACAAAGAAATAAACCTATCATAATCTTTGCGCAACATAAAAATATCAAGATCATCATCCCACGGAATATATCCTTTGTGTCTGACAGCTCCCAATAGTGTACCTCCATCGGCAAACCATTCAATATGATGTTTTTTACAAAGCTGATTAACCTCATCTAATATCTCAAGTTGGGCAGCCCAGGCTCGTTTCATGATTCCGGAAACATAAAAACCTTCGCGAACTTCATCCTCAAAATATTCAAACGGAAAACTTATCATATCTAATCCTTCCCTAAAAACAAGACAAGCTGGCTCTCGAAAGAACCAGCTGTATCTTGTCAATAATAAAATTTCTTAAATTACTGAAGTAATGAGAGTACACCCTGTGTAGACTGATTTGCCTGTGCAAGCATAGACTGTGCAGCCTGCTGAAGAATGTTATTCTTTGTGTAGTTTGTCATCTCAGTAGCCATGTTTGTATCACGGATCTGAGACTCTGCAGATGTCAAGTTCTCTGAGTAGTTCTCAAGATTGTTGATTGTGTAACCAAGTCTGTTCTGGATAGCACCAAGCTTAGAACGAGCACCGGATACTGTCTTAATAGCTGATGTAATCGTTGTCATAGACGTTGAAGCATCTGCATGTGTGCTAACCTTAAGAGCATCTACGCCAAGTCCTGTAGCAGTCATAGCTGTAATATCAATCTGCATGTTCTCACCTGCTTTAGCACCAACCTGAAGCTGCTTGCCACTAAACTTACCATCAAGAAGCTTTGTTCCGTTGAACTCAGCCTTTGAAGCGATAGAGTTAATCTCTGTTACAAGCTGTGTCATCTCATCATTGATAGTTGTTCTATCATCTGTGTCGTTGACATCGTTGGCTGCCTTTGTAGCAAGTTCGCCCATACGCTGAAGGATGCTATGAATCTCGTTCATGTTACCTTCTGCTGTCTGGATAAGAGATACGCCATCCTCTGAGTTCTTAACAGCCTGGTTAATACCTCTGATCTGGTTTCTCATCTTCTCACTGATGGAAAGACCTGCTGCATCATCTGCTGCTCTGTTAACTGCGTAGCCAGAAGATAACTTCTCAGTTGCCTTCTTAACTGCCTTAACATTCTGTCCTAACATTCTGTTAGTGTTTACTGCCTGCATGTTGTGTTGTACTACCATAATAATTCCTCCTTGAATCTAATGTCGCTTCCTTGCGACATGTACTGCCGTCCTTGCGGCGTTAATAAGTAGTATGTAATACGTCGAAACGTTATTACCAATTTAGATTTGTAAGTTGTTTTTGTTCCTTACACCTTATATATCGGAATGATTTTCGGGAACTTAACCCCATTTTACAATTTTTTTGAAAATTTTTCAAATTTTTTTTGACCGGAAAAAAACTATAGAAAAACGTGTTTTACTTCTTCCGATCATACAGCATGGAGTCTGTAACTGCACCGTTTGCCATATTCTGATAATACTGGGATGCTGCCTTTCTGGATTGCTTAGCCTGCTTGACACCACGGAAGCTTTTCGAAAACGCTTTGGTAAGTGCCTGCCTGTTGCGCTCCTCAACAGCCTCAATCTGCATACCGATGTCAACGCAGGACCGAATCAAATTCTGCATTGTCATAAGCTCCGCCCTGTACACATCCTGATTACCAATCACCTCTGTGCGGACGCGCTCATAAACCGATGTAAAGCCCTTATCGATTTCGTTAACGTTATGAATCAGAATATCCTTCTTTTCCATGACATCAGCAAAAGCATTCTCATCAAATTTCTTTTGTGTCGCAATTGTCTCCTGCTCCTTTGTGAGCTCAAGCAATTCCAGCAGATAGCGTTCCTTGCGTTCCAAAGACTCCTGCAAAATTGTTACATACGTTTTTGTCTGATCCATAGTAACCCTCACTTATTCTATTTCATATCAAGTACAAGCTGCGGACTCTTTGCCTTACTCATGATTTCCTTCCATACATCACGGATACCACGGAGCTCATCTAAAGCACGCTGCAAAAGTTCCATGTCCTTCTTCATATTTGCCTCAACCAAAAGCGCAAATATGTAATTGTAAAGACGTGCAAAATCTTCTGCAACCGGATATTTATGGTCAAGTGTCGAAAGTAACTCTACGACAATGTTACGGCTCTTCTGGATATTTGTATTCACCGTCTCGTAATCCTTTTTTTCAAGTGCAAGAATAGCAATGTTGCAAAACTTTACTGCGCCATCATATAGCATCAAAGTAAGGTCCGCCTGTGATGCTGTTGTTATTTTGTTTTTGCCATATGCCTGTGCCGCATTATATGCCATAATATATCAAGCCTCCTGATTATCGTATTTTTTAGGATGACATTCCACCCATCAAGGACGAAAGATAAGACTGCTGTGTCTGCATCTCTGCCATCGCTTTCTCCATAGCTGTAAATTGCTTATAATACTTGTCTTCCATTTTTTGAAGTTTTTCTTTCCACTTGTCAATATCTTCGTCTTTTTCTTTGATGCTCTTCTCGAGTGTAATATCATTGTAAAATGTAAGCGAACGGCTTGTCTCCGAACGGCTCATCGCCTTGTTCAATGAATTGTACAGCTGAAGACCGATGCCCGCGTTCTCCTTGGAGCCCGCAAAAATCTGTGAGAAAATTTCAGGATTTTTCTCCAATGTCTCCTTAAGCGTATTCGTCTGACCTGCATATACAGGATCGTCCGCATCGCCAAGAATATGAAGCTTACCATTCTCTGTGTAATCACCTGTCACAATACCAAGGGTAGATAAAGTATATTTCTTTGTGTTGCCATCCTTATCTACAACCTCAATTCCTGTATTCAAAATCTGACGCATACTCGAAAGCAAATTATTGATTGTCTCATCCCGACGAAGCAATCCAACCTTTGCTTCCTTTTCCCACTGCTCTATCTGTGTGTCGGAAAGCTTGCTTCGCTCATCATCGGTAAGCGGATCATATTTTGGTTTTGCTTCATTGTAAAGCTTTGTAAGCTCGTCAACCATCTCGTTATACTTTTTAACGAAACTCTTGATGGAATTGTAAACGCCGTCTGTATCAGAGGCAACCGTTGCCTGAATCGTCTCACCATTTGTGACACCCTTTGCCGTAATGGTAAGACCATTCAATTCAAATGTATTGCTGCTGCCTGTGTACGAAACACCGTTGTATTCAATAATCGCATCTCTTGCATCAACCTTCGTCGCACCTGCCGATGCACTAAGACCGAGTATATCTAATGCCGTTGCATCGGATGCTGTAATATCAAAATTATACTCCTCGCCCGTGGCAGAAGCATTGATATAAAATCGTCCCTGATTTACATCGAAGTTAGCATTCACGCCCAGCTTTGATAAGCCCTCTGTGAAATCAGAAATCTTCGTGTCCTTGTCAACAACAAAATCTTTTCCTTTGATTGTAAATGTTGTTCCGACTGCAATACCAATATCTGAAAGCTTTGTTGATTTCGTAATATCTGCACTTGTGAAATCCTTCTGTACACGAAGATCAACACTACCCTCTAATGTATTACCCTTGCCATCTTCATCTTTCTTAAATTCCACATCACCGGATAAGCCAAGTGCTTCACTCTCAATTGTGAATACTTCGCCGGTCTCAACACCATCCGCATTCTTCTTCAATGTAGAATTTGTAAAGGTAAGCTTACCATCCAAAAAGCTTGCTTTGAGTCCCTTATAGCCCTCTGTTTCAGCTAATTTGCTATTTAACTCACTAAGATTTGCCACACCATTCTCGCCGGTTCCGCCAAGCTCGAAAGTAAGTGGAGCAATCGTATCATTGCCCGCCTTAATCGTTATGCTCTTACCCGTAAGCGCAAGACTGTTTCCCTGATCATCTGTCATATCCGCAAAATTGGTCGTTACGGAAGCCTGTGAATAGGTCGTATAACTATTGCCGGACAGTTTTATGTTAGAACCGGTCAAATATGCGGAAGAAGCAAGCTGTTTTACTACGACAGAATGACTGCCGTTTGCGGCCTGTGAACCCGCCTTGATAGAAACCTTTGATTCGTCACTTGATGTAGCAGATTTGAGTTTGAATGTGCTCGCAAGACGAAGACTTGACACTTCGGTCTTATAAAAATCATAAAGCTTTGTATTAAGGCCCTGCCATGCTTCTTTTTTCCATTCTAACAGTTGCTTATCCTGCTTTGCCTTATCGAGTTTTGTAGAGCTGGCTTTTACAAGTTCATTAACCATGCTTTCCGTATCCATACCGGATATAAGACCTGTCAAACGCATGCCACTACTCATACTATCCCCTCCTATCGTTTCTCATCAACCATAAGTCCGGCAAGCTCCCAAGCCTTAGCAAGCATATCAAGTGCCTTTTCAGGTGGAATTTCACGGATTACTTCATCTGTATCTTTATCTGTTACTGTAATGGAAATACGATTTGTATCATCATGATACTTAAAGCTGAGCGACGTATGCTTCATCGTATTTGTCTGTCTTACCTGTCTGTTCAAATCATCAACTGCAGAGCGAATCTTCTCCGGAGAAATCTCTTTCTCTGACTGAACGTTTCCTCGCTCCTGTTCTTTGGCATTCTCATTAAACTGATCACTGCCTTTTTTCTCCGGCACCGGACGAATTGACTCAACCTGAATATGATTGCTGCCTGCTACAGAGCTTCCTTCACCTGATGTCTGCACAGTCTTCATATTCGTGCTAACGTCAATAGGTTGAATGCCTCCAATTGCCTTCATTGCCATATTGTTCACCTCCATGTGTGTGCACATTTGTGCGTTACCTGTTCATGCGCCATTCGCGCAGATGAAAGACATTTTACCATCCTTAGCGAAATGTCTACTACCTCTTATCTATACAAAATATCGGCAAGACAGTAAAAATAGTTTACACCTTGCCAATATTTTCGTATTCAATATTATATTCCGAAGGAATTTAGAGTAATTTTTTGAGACTTTCGATATCAAGAGTTGCAACGGTTTCACGGTTGGCCTCCTGAATCTGTGTATAAATCTCTTTACGATAAATCGGAATACTCTTCGGTGCTGCAATTCCAAGCTTAACCTGGTCGCCCTTTACCTCTAAAATCGTTATCTCAATATTGTTTCCAATTACAATGGATTCGCCTTCTTTTCTCGATAATGCCAACATATTATTCACCCGCCTTCTTCAGACGCTCGATTGCATCATAAACATTATATTTCACCTTGTAGTCTTCATTTTCAACAATAACCTGCATCGCCTTACCGTTTGTTGTATTAATGATAATCGGTGCCTTTAAATTCGCTGTCATTTTTGTAAGATCTGACGGAATCGACATTGTTACGAGAATAAGCAAATCCTCGTCTGCAGGATCCCCAATCTGCTTCATAAGCTCATCCTCAATAATCGGATGATAACCATCATCTGTAATCTCATCGGGATTGATCACCGGCATAACCATAAGTGGTTCTTCCATAGACTGTAACCAACTGATTTTTGAACGCTCTTCACGCTCAGAATCAAAAATAAGTGCAAAATGATTTAATTCCTCAAATCCGATAATACCCATAGGAAAATCTAAAACCTTGTCATCATCAATATCGATTGTCCCAAAAAATTTAGTTTCTGCCTTCATATAACGCCCTCCTCATACAAGTTTAAATGTAGTCTAACAATGATTTTCGCATTGCATTTCCTGTAGCTGCAAGTGCAGATTCATAAACAAGATTTGCTTCCTTGAAGGCTGTTACAGTCTCATCCGTCTCTGCATCTTCGTTGCTTGACTTTAATTCCTTAAATGCTGCATATTGCTCATCAACACGCGTTCCAATCATTTCAAGCTTTGTCATCCGGCTGCCAACATCTGACTGCATGGCAGAAACATCTGACAAATAATTCTGGAAATTTGTGATATTTGCCGAAAATGTTTTTTGGAGATTTTCTTTCTTAACCGCAATCTCAACATTGATATCAGTCAGCATAGCATTAATCTGCTTTACCGCATCATCGCTTGAAGAATACTGAGAATCCTCCAACATGGATTTCAGCTTCGTCTGTGTTTCCTCTGCTGCCCTTAAATCCTCCAATGTATAAATCAAGTCATTAATATCATTTGTCATCTCCTCAGATATTAACTGATTACCTTCTGTATTTACTT
This sequence comes from uncultured Lachnospiraceae bacterium, assembly GCA_945492935.1. GTDB lineage: Bacteria > Bacillota > Clostridia > Lachnospirales > Lachnospiraceae > Coprococcus_C. Next base: position 33 of record CALYVE010000051.1, on the reverse strand, counting down.
GTAAGCTCTGATTAAAGTTTACCTCATAAAAAA
>CALYVE010000050.1 GCA_945492935.1 uncultured Lachnospiraceae bacterium | reverse complement strand
GACAGGGTTCTACAAGATCTCCTCAGTGGACAGGCGGTGGAGTTGTATTTGCTCCAAAGCCAAGAGATTATTCAATGAAGATGAACAAGAGAGAAAAGCAGATCGCTATCAAGTCTGCACTTACTTCTAAGGTTTTGGATTCTAAGTTCATCGTAGTAGATGAGTTCGCATTAGAAGAGGTTAAGACTTCTAAATTTGCAAAGATTCTTGCAAACCTCAATGCACCTAAGGCATTGGTTGTTACAAAGGATAAGGATGAGAAGGTTATTCTTTCTGCCAGAAATATCCCAACTGTTAAGACAACAATGACGAACAGTATTAATGTATATGACATTTTGAAGTATGATTCGCTTGTAATCACAAAAGATGCAGTAGCAGCAATCGAGGAGGTGTATGCATAATGGCAGATATCAAATATTATGACGTTATCCTTAAGCCGGTTCTTACAGAAAAAAGTATGAACGCTATGGCAGAGAAGAAGTATACATTCCTTGTTCACCCAGATGCAACAAAGACTCAGGTTAAGGAAGCCGTTGAGAAGATGTTCGAGGGAACAAAGGTAGCAAAGGTCAACACAATGAATTACGATGGTAAGACAAAGAGACGTGGTATGACTTTTGGCAAGACCGCAGCAACAAAGAAGGCAGTTGTTCAGCTTACAGCTGAGAGCGCAGATATCGAATTGTTCGAAGGTCTCTAAAATATACGAATATATGCAATAAAAGCATGACAATAAATTGAAATTCGAAAGGAGAATTACAATGGGAATTAAGACATATAACCCATATACACCTTCAAGACGTAACATGACTGGTCTTGATTTCGTGGAGATTACAAAGACAACTCCTGAGAAGTCACTTCTTGCAAAGAAGAGTAAGACAGCCGGACGTAACAACCAGGGTAAGATTACTGTTAGACACCATGGCGGTGGAAACAGACAGAAATATAGAATTATTGATTTCAAGAGAAGAAAGGACGATGTACCTGCTAAGGTAGCTGCAATCGAGTACGATCCAAACAGAACAGCAAACATTGCACTTCTTTTCTACGCAGATGGTGAGAAGTCATACATCATCGCTCCTGTTGGCCTTAAGGTTGGCGATGAGTTGATGAGCGGCCCTAACGCAGAAGTTAAGGTTGGTAACTGCCTTCCACTTTCAGAAATTCCTGTAGGTACAGAAATTCACAACATTGAGCTTTATCCTGGAAAGGGTGCACAGCTCGTTCGTTCTGCAGGTAACTCAGCTCAGCTTATGGCTAAGGAAGGCAAATATGCAACACTCAGACTTCCGTCAGGCGAGATGAGAATGGTTCCTATCGTTTGCCGTGCAACAATCGGTCAGGTTGGTAACATTGAGCATGGTCTTGTAAACATTGGTAAGGCTGGACGTAAGCGCCACATGGGTATCCGCCCAACAGTTCGTGGTTCTGTTATGAACCCTAACGACCATCCACATGGTGGTGGTGAAGGTAGAACTAGTATCGGTAGACCAGGCCCATCTACTCCTTGGGGTAAGCCAGCACTTGGTCTTAAGACTAGAAAGAAGAATAAGCAGTCTAACAAGTTGATTATCAGAACAAGAGACGGTAAGAACGTTAAGTAAGGAGGATTCATATGGCTCGTTCATTAAAAAAAGGACCATTTGCAGATGATTATTTGTTAAAGAAGGTTGATGCATTAAACGCAGCTAATGACAAGCAGGTTATTAAAACCTGGTCACGTCGTTCAACAATCTTCCCATCATTTGTAGGTCATACAATTGCAGTATACGATGGAAGAAAGCATGTACCTGTATATATTACTGAGGATATGGTAGGACATAAGCTCGGTGAGTTCGTGGCAACAAGAACATACAGAGGACATGGTAAGGATGAGAAAAAGGGTAGAAGATAAGAGGAAGGAGGACACATCTCATGGCAAAAGGACATAGATCCCAAATTAAGAGACTCAGAAATGAGAATAAAGATACAAGACCAAAGGCAACTGTTTCATACGCTAGAGTATCAGTTACAAAGGCTTGTTTCGTATTAGACGCAATCAGAGGCAAGGATGTAACTTCAGCACTCGGTATTCTTGCTTACAATAACAGATACGCTTCAAAGGTAATTGAGAAACTTCTCAAGTCTGCTATTGCAAACGCTGAAAACAACAACGGAATGAAGGTTGAAAACCTCTATGTTGCAGCATGTTATGCAAATAAGGGACCAACAATGAAGAGAGTTCATCCAAGAGCACAGGGTAGAGCTTATAGAATCGAAAAGAGAACAAGCCACATCACTGTAGTTCTTGATGAGAGATAGGAGGTAAGCAATGGGACAGAAAGTTAATCCACATGGTTTAAGAGTCGGTATTATCAAGGACTGGGATTCAAAGTGGTATGCTGATACTAAGAATGGTGAGTTCGCTGATAACCTTGTTGAAGACTATAAAATCAGAGAGTATTTAAAGAAAGAACTTTATTCAGCAAACGTTTCTAAGATTGAGATCGAAAGAACAGCTGACAAGGTAAAGGTTAATGTATATACAGCAAAGCCTGGTGTTGTAATCGGTAAGGGTGGCGCTGGTATCGAGAAGGTTAAGGCTAAGGTTCAGAAGCTTACAGCTAAGAAGCTCTTCATCGATATTAAGGAAATCAAGAAGCCGGATATGGATGCACAGCTTGTAGCTGAAAATATCGCTGCGCAGCTTGAGAATCGTATTTCATTCAGAAGAGCTATGAAGTCATGCATGAGCAGAACAATGAAGGCCGGAGCACAGGGTATCAAGACTTCTGTATCAGGACGACTTGGTGGTGCAGATATGGCTAGAACAGAGAGCTACTACGAGGGTACTGTACCTCTTCAGACTTTAAGAGCTGATATTGATTATGGTTTTGCTGAGGCAAATACAACATACGGTAAAGTTGGTGTTAAGACATGGATTTACCATGGAGAAGTACTTCCTACAAAAGGAAATAAGGAAGGGAGCGATAAATAATGTTAATGCCTAAGAGAGTTAAGCGCCGTAAGCAGTTCAGAGGAACTATGGCAGGTAAAGCGCTTAGAGGAAATAAAATCACAAACGGTGAGTTTGGTATCGTGGCTATGGAGCCTGCTTGGATTAAATCAAATCAGATTGAAGCAGCCCGTATCGCTATGACAAGATATGTAAAGCGTACTGGTAAAGTATGGATCAAGATTTTCCCGGATCATCCGGTTACAGCAAAGCCTGCTGAAACACGTATGGGTTCCGGTAAGGGATCTCTTGAATACTGGGTAGCAGTTGTTAAGCCGGGCAGAGTATTGTTCGAAATCTCAGGTGTATCTGAGGAAGTAGCACGTGAGGCTCTTCGTCTTGCTATTCACAAGTTACCTTTGAAGTGTAAGATTATGTCAAAGGATGAATTAGACAAGGAGGTTAATGGCGGTGAAGCTTAAGGAATATAAATCAGAATTAAACGCAAAATCACTTGAAGAATTACAGAGCGATTTAGTTGCTGCTAAGAAGGAATTATTCAACTTGAGATTCCAGAATGCCACTAACCAGCTCGAGAACACAAGCAGAATTAAGGATGTTCGCAAGAATATTGCCAGAATTCAGACAGTCATCGCTCAGAAGGCGAACTAATTATCGTAAAAGGAGGAATTAATTGTGGAAAGAAATCTTAGAAAAACACGTGTAGGTTTAGTTACAAGTGATAAGATGGACAAGACAATCGTTGTTTCAATCGTTGATAATGTAAAGCATCCTCTTTACGGTAAGATTGTAAAGAGAACATACAAACTCAAAGCTCATGATGAGAACAATGAGTGCAAAGTTGGCGATAGAGTTAGAGTAATGGAGACAAGACCTTTATCTAAGGATAAGAGATGGAGACTTGTTGAGATTATCGAAAAGGCAAAGTAAGGAGGCACAAGCAATGGTACAGCAGGAAACAAGACTTAGAGTTGCTGACAATACAGGTGCTAAGGAAATCCTTTGCATTCGCGTTTTAGGCGGCTCCACAAGAAGATATGCAAATATTGGTGATATCATCGTTGCCTCAGTTAAAGATGCAACACCAGGCGGAGTTGTAAAGAAGGGTGATGTTGTTAAAGCCGTTGTCGTACGTTCTAAGAAGGGCGCACGTCGTAAGGATGGTTCTTACATCAAGTTTGATGAGAATGCAGCAGTTATCATCAAGGATGATGGAAACCCAAGAGGAACTCGTATATTTGGACCAGTAGCAAGAGAGCTCAGAGATAAGAAGTTTATGAAGATTGTATCTCTTGCACCGGAAGTATTATAGGAGGTAGCGACGCATGGCAACAATGAAGATTAAAAAAGATGACATGGTTGTAGTTATCGCTGGTAAAGATAAGGGCAAAGAAGGTAAGGTATTATCAGTTGACGCTAAGAACGGTAAGGTTTTAGTTGAAGGTGTTAATATCGTTCATAAGCACAGCAAGCCAAACATGCAGAATCAGCAGGGTGGCATTATTGATAAGGAAGCTCCTATCGATCTTTCAAATGTTATGTACCTCTACAAAGGCAAGCCAGTTCGTGTTGGTTTCCAGGGCGAGAAGAAGGATAAAGTTCGTGTAGCTCATGTAGATGGCAAGTTAGAAAAAATCGATTAGTTGAGATAGGAAAGGAGGTACTTGGTTTGAGCAGACTTAAAGAGATGTATAGCGCTGAAATTATGGACGCTATGACAAAGAAGTTCGGATATAAAAATGTAATGCAGATTCCAAAGCTTGAGAAGATCGTTATCAACATGGGTGTTGGTGAAGCTAGAGAAAATGCTAAGGTTTTAGATGCAGCTGTTAAGGATCTTGAGACTATTTCAGGTCAGAAGGCAGTTGTAACACGTGCAAAGAAGTCAGTTGCGAACTTTAAGCTTAGAGAGGGTATGCCTATCGGATGTAAGGTAACCCTTCGTGGTGAGAAGATGTATGAGTTCACAGACAGACTTGTAAATCTTGCACTTCCACGAGTACGTGACTTTAGAGGTGTGAATCCTAACGCATTTGATGGAAGAGGTAACTACGCACTTGGAATTAAAGAGCAGCTTATTTTCCCAGAAATCGAGTATGACAAGGTAGACAAGGTAAGAGGTATGGACATCATCTTCGTTACAACAGCGAAGACAGATGAAGAAGCTCGCGAATTGTTAACATTGTTCGGAATGCCGTTCCAGAAGTAAGGAAAATAGGAGGAATCAAAATGGCAAAGAAATCTATGAAAGTTAAACAGCAGCGTCCACAGAAGTTCTCTACAAGAGAATATTCACGTTGCAAGATTTGTGGCCGTCCACATTCAGTTTTGAGAAAATATGGTATTTGCAGAGTATGTTTCCGTGAGTTAGCATACAAGGGTGAGATACCTGGTGTTAAGAAGTCAAGCTGGTAAGAATAAAGAATAGGAGGCAAATAAATTATGTCAATGAGCGATCCAATTGCAGATATGCTTACAAGAATCCGTAATGCAAATACTGCAAAACATGATACAGTAGATATACCTGCATCTAAGATGAAGCAGGCGATTGCAGACATTCTCCTTAAGGAAGGTTATGTCAAGGCAGTTGATGTTATTGAAGACGGTAACTTCAAGACAATCAAGATTACACTTAAGTATGGTGCAAATAAGAACGAGAAGATTCTTACAGGTCTTAAGAGAATTTCTAAGCCGGGTCTTCGTGTTTATGCATCAAAGGATGAGCTTCCAAAGGTTCTTGGTGGACTTGGTACAGCAATTATTTCTACAAACAAGGGTGTGCTTACAGATAAGGAAGCAAGAAAAGAAAACGTTGGTGGAGAGGTATTAGCGTTCGTATGGTAAGCAATTACCATTTGACGCTAATTCAATCCGGTTTATTATAAGAAATAGGAGGACGGGCGAAATGTCACGTATCGGAAGAATGCCTATCGCTATTCCGGCTGGCGTAACAGTTGAGATAGCAGAAAATAATAAGGTGACTGTTAAGGGACCTAAGGGAACACTTGAGAGAGTTCTCCCTGCTGAGATGGAAATCAAGCAGGAAGGTGCTGAAATCGTAGTTAATAGACCAAATGATTTAAAGAAGATGAAGTCATTACATGGTCTTACAAGAACACTTATCAATAACATGGTAATCGGTGTTACAGAAGGTTACACAAAGACACTTGAAGTTAACGGTGTTGGTTACAGAGCTGCAAAGCAGGGTAACAAGTTGAATCTTTCACTCGGTTATTCACATCCGGTTGATATGGTTGACCCAGAGGGTATCACAACAACAGTTGATGGAAACAAGATTATTGTAAGTGGTATTGATAAAGAGAAAGTTGGCCAATATGCTGCCGAAATCAGAGAGAAGAGAGCTCCGGAACCATATAAGGGCAAGGGTATCAAGTATTCTGATGAGGTTATCAGACGTAAAGTTGGTAAGACTGGTAAGAAATAATTAAGGAGTGGAATAAGATGATTAATAAAGAATCAAGAAGTGCTATTCGCGCTAAGAAGCATTTAAGAGTTCGTAACCGTTTTAGTGGCACTGCTGAAAGACCAAGACTTGCTGTTTTCAGAAGTAATAATCATATGTACGCTCAGATTATTGATGATACAGCTCAGAAGACTTTGGTATCAGCTTCAACAGTACAGAAGGAAGTTAAAGATCAGTTAGAGAAGACAAATGATGTTGCAGCAGCAGCTTACTTAGGACAGGTAATTGCTAAGAAGGCTCTTGATGCAGGTATCAAGGCTGTAGTCTTTGACCGTGGCGGCTTTATATATCAGGGTAAGATTCAGGCTTTAGCAGATGCTGCTAGAGAAGCTGGACTTGAATTCTAAGTAAGGAGGAAATAAGGCGCATGAAGCATGAAATCATAGATGCTACGAATTTAGAATTAGAAGATCGCGTTGTTAACATCAAGCGTGTAACAAAGGTTGTTAAGGGCGGACGTAACATGAGATTTGCAGCACTCGTTGTTGTAGGCGATAAAAATGGCCACATTGGTGCCGGCTTAGGAAAGGCAGCTGAAATTCCTGAAGCTATCCGCAAAGGCAAAGAGGATGCAATTAAGAAGATGGTTAAGGTTAGTATCAATGAAAACGGTAGTATTCCTTACGATTGGACAGGTGAGTTTGGCAGTGCAAGAGTATTGTTAAAGTCATCTCCGGAAGGTACAGGTATCATCGCCGGTGGTCCGGCTCGTTCGGTACTTGAGCTTGCAGGATATAAGAATATCCGTACAAAGTCCTTAGGTTCAAACAACAAGCAGAACGTTGTACTTGCAACAATTGAAGGTCTTTCAAAGATTAAGAGCCCGGAAGAGGTTGCAAAACTTCGTGGCAAGTCTTTAGATGAGATCATGAACTAGTCGATTGTTAATCGCAGAATCTTAAGGAGGTTTGTAAAATGTCAGATAAGATAAAGGTTACTTTAGTGAAGTCCCCAATCGGAGCTATTCCAAAGCATAGAGCAACTGTTAAGGCACTTGGTCTTACTAAGATGCACAAGACTGTTGAACTCCCAAACAATGCAGCAACTAAGGGAATGGTTGACCAGGTTCGTCACATGGTTAAAGTAGAAGAAGCATAATTTTTGTGAAGGAGGAACAGTCATGGATTTATCAAGTTTAAAGCCGGCTGAAGGCGCTACAACAAGCGACAACTTCAGAAGAGGCCGTGGACATGGATCAGGAAATGGCAAGACAGCCGGTAAGGGACATAAGGGTCAGAAGGCTCGTTCAGGAGCACCAAGACCTGGTTTCGAAGGTGGTCAGATGCCACTCTATAGAAGAATTCCTAAGAGAGGATTCAAATGCAGAAATCATAAGGAGATTGTTGCAATCAATCTTTCTGTACTTGACAGATTTGAGGACGGTGCTGAGGTTTCAGTTGCTTCCTTAATCGAAGCAGGCATTGTAAAGAATGCAAGAGATGGTGTTAAGATTTTAGGAAATGGAGAGTTGACAAAGAAACTTACTGTTAAGGCTAATGCTTTCAGTAAGACGGCTGCTGAGAAGATTGAAGCTCTTGGCGGAAAAGTAGAGGTGATTTAAGTATGTTTAAGACCTTAAAGAACGCTCTCAAGGTAAAAGACATTCGTAAAGGCTTAATGTTCACATTCTTTATTATGATTGTCGTACGTCTCGGTTCGTTGATTCCTGTTCCGGGTTTGGACACCGTAGCCGTTAAAGACTATTTGGAGAATGCATTAGGTGATGCTAATAATTTCCTTAGCTCATTTACAGGTGGTTCTTTTACACAGATGTCAATCTTTGCATTGAATGTAACACCATATATTACATCTTCAATTATTATGCAGCTTCTCACAATTGCGATTCCGGCACTTGAGGAGATGCAGAAAGACGGAGATGATGGACGTAAAAAAATGACAGCAATTACAAGATACCTCACAATTGTACTTTCAGTTGTTGAGAGTTTGGGTCTTGCTGTTGGATTTGATCGTGGTAATTACTTAACAATTAAGGGACCTTTAGGATATTTGTTAATTATTGTAACATTGACTACAGGTAGTGCCTTTGTTATGTGGTTAGGCGAGAGAATCACGGATTACGGCGTTGGTAATGGTATTTCAATCATCCTTCTTATCAACATCGTATCAAGAATGCCAAGTGATTTTGCAGACCTTTACACAAAGTTTGTAAAGGGTAAAGATGTTGTTAACGCAACTATCGCAGTTGCAGTAATCCTTGCTATCATTATTGTAACGATTGTATTAGTCGTATTACTTCAGGATGGTGTAAGAAAAGTTCCTGTTCAGTATGCACAGAAGGTACAAGGCAGACGTAATGTTGGTGGACAGAGCAGTCATATTCCAATGAAGGTTAATACTTCAAATGTTATTCCTGTTATTTTTGCCTCATCAATTATGTCAGTTCCATCAGTGCTTGTAAGCTTATTCAATTTAAATCCATCAGGTACATGGGCTAAGATTCTTCGCGGTATGAACTCAAATTACTGGTTCAATCCGAATTACCCATGGGCAATGATTGGCTTACTTATATATGTATTATTAGTATTCTTCTTCGCATATTTCTATACATCGGTTACTTTTAACCCAATGGAAATAGCGAACAATATGAAGAAGAGTGGCGGATTTATTCCGGGTATCAGACCTGGT
>CALYVE010000049.1 GCA_945492935.1 uncultured Lachnospiraceae bacterium | reverse complement strand
TTTTGGTGCCTGCATAACGCAAGCAACATACTGTCTGTTACCCTTTCCGCCTCGGCCACCCTTCAGTAAAACAACCGGCTCCGTACGGTTCGACATATCCAGAATAACTTTACCGGTTTCAAAATCTTTTACAACAGTACCTGCCGGTACCTTTAATATAACATCCTTACCGTTTGCTCCATGACAGTTACGTTTGCCGCCTTCTTCGCCGTCTTCTGCCTTATATTTTCGAACATGTCTAAAATCAGTTAACGTATTCAGACCGGGATCAACAACAAATATTACATTACCGCCATTGCCACCATCGCCACCATCCGGACCACCATCCGGCACATAAAGTTCACGACGAAAAGAAACGTGACCATCGCCACCTTTTCCTGATGCAATAAATATTTTGGCTCTATCTGCAAACATAACGAAACCTCCGAACTAATCTTAAAAAGGTAAAAAAGGGCTGTCGCACATCCGTGTGACAACCCAAATTCACGTCCTATATTACTCAGCTGATGATACAGGATAGATAGAAACCTGCTTCTTATCTCTACCCTTTCTCTCGAAACGAACAACACCGTCTACAAGCGCAAACAATGTGTCATCACCGCCGATACCAACATTCACACCCGGGTGAATCTTTGTTCCACGCTGTCTGTATAATATATTACCAGCCTTAACAAACTGACCGTCTGCTCTCTTCGCGCCAAGTCTCTTTGCCTCAGAATCTCTGCCGTTCTTAGTAGAACCAACACCCTTCTTATGAGCGAAGAACTGTAAATCAAATCTTAACATACCATTACACCTCCTTGTAATGTACTTGTAAATACTTTTTTCCGTAGGAGCTTTGGACTCCAACGAGTGCCATCTCAAGCGTATGAATTAAAACTGTGCCAATCTCATCCGGTTGTTCAGTAAATTTGAATAGAAACTTACCGGCTTTGCCTTGTTCATAGACAAACTTGGTTGAAGAATGAACTTCAATCGAATTAACGGTACTTGTGACAAGCGCGGATACTGCTGCACATACAATATCTCTGTTGTACTTATCATACCCAGCATGTCCCTTCACACGAAATCCTATTATTATTTGATTGGAATTTTTAATAAAATCTGCCTGAATCATAGTATCAATTAAGCATTAATTGCTTCAATCTTAACCTGTGTATATGGCTGTCTGTGACCCTGCTTCTTATGATAGCCAGTCTTTCTCTTGTACTTGTAAACAACTACCTTCTTGCCTTTACCTTCGCCAAGAACAGTTGCCTTTACTGAAGCGTTTGAGCATGCATCACCACAAAGCATATCTTTGTCTGTGTTAACTGCAACTACATCAAAAGATACCTCAGCGCCTTCTTCTGCTGCAAGCTTTTCAACTTTAATGATATCTCCTTCAGCTACCTTGTACTGCTTTCCACCTGTTGCTATAATAGCGTACATATAGGTTACCTCCTATTATCATTACTCGCCAGTTTAGGTGCTGTTTTTTGACAGACTTTTACCATGACTGTGCGGCATACCCATTAAATTTACCATTACAATAGTATTATGTCAAGTATTTTTTAATATTTCATAAATTGGTTTTCGAACTTTTTTTCTTGTTATCTCAATTAATCCAAGCTTTGTCATATCATGAACCGTTGCCTCAACCCAGTCAGATGCTACATATTCTTTTAAAGAAGTCATAAGCGTTACAATATCCTGCATTGATTTCATATTAATAAAATCAACAAGGATAATTCCACTCAGATTTCGAATACGAAGCTGTTTTGCTATTTCCTTAGCTGCTTCAAGGTTCATGTTCAGCAATGCCTGACTCTTGTTATTGCCTTTGATTGCCTTGCCACTATTTACATCTATGACAGTCATGGCTTCTGTATGTTGAATAACAAGATACGCACCGGATTTTAAATAGACCCTCTCCTGCAAAGCTTTCTCAATAATCATAGGAAGATTATAAAAGGAGGCCATATTTATCATAGGATCCTCAAACAATCTCGGCAAAGGTAAATTATTCTGCATACACATAGAAATGAAATCCTGATCATCCGTCACAATCTCAAGCTCATCAATCTGTAAATATTTTTTGTAATCAAAAAGCTCATTTAACCGGTTTATTCGAATGCATGAATATGCTGTTGCATATTGTGAACGATTTATCACATCTTTTAGTTCACATAATATTTTTATGGTTTCCTCTTTGAATGTTTCAATATCAAGCTTTTGGGCTTCTGTTCGAACAATGCCGCCAAATGGAATGCTTTCACAATCATTCTTCAATTTAAATTCCGTAATTGTTTCTTCAAGCTGTTTCTTTAGCACTGTTTTAATATTGGAGTCTGTTATTTTTTTTGATATTCCTATTTTGTTATCAAGACTTATGACTACACTCTCTCCGGTAATTGAAACCTTTGTCGTAACTGTCGCCTGCTTTGATTTAATTTTGTCTTTGATAACCTGAACAAGTAACAAATCACCAACCTTTGGAGCCTTCTTACCCTCCGGACAATCCTCCATTGATAAATAACAGCTTTCGCCGCGACTGATATCAATGAATAAAGCATTTAAATTCTTTAACACATTGGATACTCTTCCGACATAAATGTTTCCGATTAATGAATCTTCTTCATAGCAGGAAATAGCCTGAATTTTCGTATCTTCAAAGAAAAAGAACATCCTTACATTATGAAGTTTTGTAATAACGAGTTTTCTGTTCATATTAAAAATGTTTTCCTACTGTTCCGAGTGATTGTAAAGATGTTCGTTCACCCATATATGTTTCTAAGCGATGCACACGGTAATTATAACGATTATATGTTATACCCGCCTGCTTACAAAGTGCTTCAATAACCAGTTCAGGCTTTAAATTCAAAATACTGCCTGATGCAAGCATCATATAAATTGCCTTATCGTAAACTTCCGTATACGGAGATTGTTTCACATATTCATGCAACGCATAAATCCCTGGTTTAATATTTGTTAATTCCTCTTTTGTCTTTGTTTTTTTCATCACTTCAACGACAGGCATTGCGTTCATATCATCAATTTTTTCAATTAATCTGCTAATAATATCCTCTTCACATTCTTCATTTCGAAATATGATATAATCGGACGCTGAAACGATAGACATAGATGGCTTTGCATCGTCAGGAAGCGCAACGATATCAAGCACAACAATGCCTTCCGGCAACGTATCATTCAGCCGTTGCATCATATCCGCGGTAGAAGTTACAAGGTCAAATTCACCATCAAAATATTCACCCTCGGATGTCATTCCAAGAGGCATAGGAGCTGCAAAGGATATAACCTGATGCGGTGAAAACCCTTTTGAATATGAAACATTTAACTTCGCACGCCGAATCGCCTTTTGAAAAAGTCTCATAATATCAAGATGTCCGATAAAACGAAGAACGCCTGTCTTTGTATACTTAATTCTTAGCTTCAAAACAGACACCTCCTTGGTAAACTGCCGAACCACAGCCCATACACTGACTACGACAATTCTTTGTAACTACACCCTTTTTGGCCTGTTCCCATTCCCGTGCCAGATAAGCTTTTGTGACACCTGCATCAATATGATCCCATGGAAATACTTCGTCCAAAGAGCGCTCTCTTGTTGTATAAAATAAAATATCTATATTATGACGCTTAAATGCATCCATATATCGATGAATATCAAAATATTCTGTCCATGCATCAAAAATAGCACCCTGCTTATACACATCATAAATTACAGCAGATAGTCTGCGATCTCCTCTTGCAAGCACGCCTTCCAAAATCGAAATATTTGCATCGTGATACGTAAACTTAAGACTTTTCTTATTTCGCTGCTGTAAAAAGCAATCCTTTACATAATAAGCCCTTCTTGTGAATTCTTCAGGCAAAATCATTGGTGCCCATTGGAATGGTGTAAATGGCTTTGGCACAAAATAAGACGCCGAAGCATTTATCATGACACGACCATTTCGTTTTTCTTTCGGAACGGTATCAAAATACACTTCTGAAATCTTTTCAGCAAGTTCAGCAATACCATATAAATCTTGATCGGTCTCCGTCGGAAGTCCAAGCATAAAATATAGTTTTACCTTGTCCCATCCGCCGAGAAATGCCTCACGGCTTCCGTTTAAAATATCTTCCTCCGTAATCCCTTTATTGATTACATCACGAAGTCGCTGTGTGCCTGCTTCGGAAGCAAACGTTAATGATGACTTCTTAATATCCTGCACCTTGCTCATGACATCAAGCGAAAATGCATCAATTCGAAGAGATGGCAACGAAACATTGACATGCTCCGTATCCCGAAGCTTTATTAAATAATTAAGCAACTCGTCCAAATTTTCATAATCACTTGAGCTGAGCGAACTTAACGATATCTCTTCGTAACCCGTGTTATCAATCATCAATTTTGCATATTCCTTAAGTAATTCAACCGGCTTTTGTCTTGTAGGGCGATAAATCATGCCTGCCTGGCAAAAACGACAACCGCGAATACAGCCACGCATAATTTCAAGTGTCACCCGATCCTGTGTTGCACGAATATATGGAATTACCGGCTTTAACGGATAAGGAGAATTCTCAAAGTCTACAACAACCTGTCTTTTGATTGAAGCAGGGACACCATCCATAATCGGTTTCACGGCTTTTATAGTCTTGTCTTCGTTATAAGTAACCTCATACAAGGAAGGAACGTAAATTCCGGGAATGTTGGATGCCTTTATGAGAAATTCTTTTCTGGTCATTTCAGAATGCTTGTATTCCTTATAAAGATTAAGAAGTTCATCATAAGAAGTTTCACCTTCACCAATATAAAAAATATCAAAAAAATCCGCAATTGGTTCCGGATTGACAACACATGGACCACCGCCAATTACAATAGGATCATCTTCCGTTCGATCCTTAGAAAAGATCGAAATATTTGACAAATCAATCACCTGTAAAATGTTTGTATAACACATTTCATACTGAATGGTGATTGCCAGAATATCCATGTCATGAATCGGTGTCTGTGTTTCCAAAGAAAAAAGAGGTATGTTTTCCTCTCTCATGATTCTATCCAAATCCGGCCACGGACTATAGACACGTTCACAATAAGTATCCTCCCTACGATTAAACATATCATAAAGAATCTGAATACCAAGATAAGACATGCCTATTTCATAAACATCCGGAAAGCACATAGCAATCCGGATGTCCACATTTGCCAAATCTTTTTTTACAATATTTACTTCATTTCCGATGTATCTTGCAGGCTTCTCAATATTCATGAGAATTCTTTCAGATAATGCAAGTTTTGCCATATATTTTACCCTTTAATTCTTAAAACTGTGAATCGGTGCCGGAATTCTGCCGCCACGATTCACAAATGCATCACATGAGAATCTGTTAACCGGCATAATCGGCGCATAACCAAGTAATCCGCCAAACTCAACCTGATCTCCAACATCCTTACCAATCGCAGGAATAATACGAACAGCAGTTGTCTTTTGATTGATCATACCAAGTGCCATCTCATCCGCAATAATACCCGAAATCGTTGTAGCCTTTGTATCACCTGGGATTGCAATCATATCAAGACCTACAGAGCATACACAAGTCATAGCCTCAAGCTTTTCTAACGATAATGCACCGGCATTCACTGCATCAATCATTTTCTGATCCTCGCTGACAGGGATAAACGCACCCGAAAGACCACCTACATAAGAAGAAGCCATTACGCCACCCTTCTTAACCTGATCATTTAACATAGCAAGTGCTGCCGTCGTGCCTGGAGCACCGGCATATTCAAGACCAATCTCTTCTAAAATCTCACCCACACTGTCACCGACGGCCGGTGTAGGTGCAAGGGAAAGGTCAATAATACCGAATGGTACATTGAGCATTTTTGATGCTTCCTTCGCAACAAGCTGTCCGACACGGGTAATCTTAAAGGCAGTCTTTTTAATCGTCTCACATAACACTTCAAAGTTCTGACCGCGAACGGTTTCAATAGCTGCCTTAACAACACCCGGTCCACTGACACCTACGTTAATAATGCAGTCTGCCTCTGTAACACCGTGGAACGCACCTGCCATAAACGGATTATCATCCGGAGCATTACAGAATACAACAAACTTAGCACAACCCATACAGTTATCATCTTTTGTAAGTTCTGCTGTCTCCTTAATCATCTCGCCAATAAGCTTTACCGCATCCATATTGATACCTGTCTTAGTCGAACCGGTATTTACAGAACTACAAACCTTTCCCGTTGAAGCAAGCGCCTTCGGGATAGAACGAATTAACAACTCATCGGCAGCAGTCATCCCTTTTGAAACAAGTGCAGAATATCCTCCAATAAAATTCACGCCACATGCATCCGCTGCTTTATCAAGTATTTTTGCAATCTCGACAAAGTCATCCGTTGTCTTACATACAGAACCACCAACTAAAGCAATCGGAGTAACTGAAATACGCTTATTTACAATTGGGATACCATATTTCCTTGAAATCTCTTCGCCTGTATAAACCAAATCTTTCGCCAATGTAGTAATCTTCTCATATATCTTGTCACAAGTTGACTTTACATCACTTCCAATACAATCAAGCAAAGAAATACCCATTGTAATTGTACGAACATCGAGATTCATCTTTTGAATCATCTCGTTAGTTTCTATTACCTCATTAATACTAATCATATCATTGCCTCACTTTGTTCTATACTAAATTCTATGCATCATATCGAAGATTTCTTCTCTCTGTGGCTTAATCTGAACGCCAAGCTCATCTCCTAATTTTGCAAGATCATCGGCTAAGCTGTCGTGATCCTTTGTTGAAGCCGTAGCATCAACAACCATCATCATGTTAAAATATCCATCAACGATTGTCTGAGCAATATCAAGAATGTTAATGTTATTTTCTGATAAATAGACGCATACCTTTGCTATAATACCTACGCGGTCCTTACCTAATACAGTAATAATTGTTTTTTTCATCTTATTTATCCTCCTATAATTATGCCTCTGTACATACCCCGACATCATTACGGCTCGCAACCGTCAGATTGATATCACGTACATCATTAAAATATGAATTACCTGAAAGCTCGCTTTTTACTGTTTCGTATGCAAGTTCAGGATAATTGTTTTCTTTGCTTAAGTGTCCTAAATACACAGCCTTCATATGATCATTTAATAAGTCAAATAAAAGTCTTCCGCAGGATTCATTGGATAAATGACCTCTCGAACCAAGGATTCTCTGCTTTAAAGAATACGGATAAGGTCCAACCTGCAACATTCGGACATCATGATTAGCCTCTAATAATAAAATATCTGAATCTTTAAGTGACGATATAATATAATCATCATAGTCACCCATATCGGTTGCTATACTAATCTTCTTATTGTTGTTATACAAGCTATAGCATACCGGATCGGCTGCATCATGCCATATTGAATGTGCATGAATCAGAATATCACCAATCATAAATGGTTTTTCGGGTTCAATGCTTACAAACAAAGAATCATCCAGTTCTCCAAGAGAAGATATTTTTTTGATTTCACTGATTGTATCTTCTGTTGCATATATTGGAATTTGGTAGCTTCTAGATATTACACCTAACGCCTTAACATGGTCAATATGTTCATGTGTAATTAATATTCCATCGATTTGTTTTATATCTTGATCAATTGTATGTAATCCGTCTACGATTCGTTTGCGGCTTATGCCTGCATCAACTAAAACAGACGATTGATCACTACCAACGAAAATACAATTCCCACTGCTTCCGCTGGCTATACTCATTAGTTTCATATCTTTACCTTTTCTAATAATATTTCTTATATTCATACCATTATGAAAACGGTTGAAAATACATATTTTCAATAAATTTTTCCTGATAGGAAGGAATTGTTGCCAAATTTAGAACTTCAATCGTATTCATAAGAAGTGCGGATGTATCATCTGTCTGAAGAAGTAACTTCGCTCCGTTCAGGGACGTATTTCCAACAACCTTGATTATGTCTTTAAATTGTCCCGGAAGCAATCCGATATGAATTGCATGCGTCACATTCAGATAAAACCCAAAACCACCTGCCAAATAAACAGTGGCAATATCATCCAAGCGAACATGCGCTTGTTCACAAAGAACAGAAATACCTGCCGCAATGGCTGCCTTAGCAAGTAGAATACTTTGCAAAATATCGGAATTTAATTCAACATTGTTTATTGTAAGTTTTTCAACGCCTTCTTGCCTAAAAGAACCATTTGGCAAAAGCTTATGCGAAGAAAGACAAAGCGAAATCGCTTCGATTGTTGTCGAGCCATATATGCGTTGCCGTCTTGTACAGCTTTCAAATGCAGGTCCGCATGCGGTGGAAACACCATATAATTTGTCATTTGCATATAATATCATTTCACCGTTTGTTCCAAGATCAATAAACAGACAATTGTTCTTGTAAAAGGCCTCATCCTTAAATGTATTTTTCAGATAATAGATTCCTGCTAAAATATCTCCGCCGATAAATGCACCAGCGCATCCGGAAAGAAAAACCTCACAGTCAAACAAACTTTCATACCCAAATAATTGCTTTGCAGGGACAACTACACTATCATGAAGCTTTGGCTTAAACGGTGCAACTCCAAGACATGCGACATCAAGCTTAAGTAAAATGCTGATCATCGTTGTGTTTCCGCATATACATATTCGTTTTACATCTTCCGGCTCAAAATCATTATCCTTTAACATCTTTGTAAAACAAGCTGTTAAAGAATTTATAATCTGATCTTTTAATACATCTGCAAAAGTAGCATCTCTTGTAATCGTCAAAATACGATTAATCACATCACTACCATAGAGACATTGTGGATTTTTGATGCTTGCATTCGAAATCATGCTTCCATCGTCAAGCTTCAAAAGACAGTAATCAATTGTCGTTGTACCTAAATCAACAGCAAATCCAATATTTTTCATTAAACTATCGCCTTTGACTTCTTTTCAATCGGTCTGTAACCTTTTTCATTTAATACATTCAAAATCTGCTCTTTATGTTCCGGTCCGAAAGCCTCAATTGTAATGACAAGCTCAACCGCGGAATTACGGTTAATTGTAACATATTGGTTATGTTCAAGCTTAATGATATTACCATTTTCTGCTGCAATCACACCGGCAACACGCTCTAATTCACCCGG
>CALYVE010000048.1 GCA_945492935.1 uncultured Lachnospiraceae bacterium | reverse complement strand
AGAAATATTTCCTTTAGCAATAATCAGAAACATTTCCTTCAGCAATAATCAGAAATATTTCCTTTAGCAATAATCAGAAACATTTCCTTCAGCAATAATCAGAAACATTTCCTTCAGCAATAATCAAAAATTTCCCCTTCATCAGTTTTTTTATTTTGCTACCGGCAATCCACGCGCCACATGGCTGCGCTAACAAAATAACTGCCGTGTTATGTTACACGACAGTTTATACTTCAAAACTTCAATACTTGTATTTCTATTTTTATACTTCAAAACTTCAATACTTGTATTTCTATTTTTATACTTTAAAATTTCAATACTTGTATTTTTATACTTTTATACTTTTATACTTCTATATTTGATTACTTGGATTACTTCATTTCTTGATTGTCTTTTCATTTTCTGAACCGATTACTGGTCTATTCCTATTCTGCTATAACGATTGTCTCGCCATATTCAAGTACAAGCTTGCCCTCCGGATTAAATTTGTCAGACTTCTTTTTTCCCGACATCACATCATCAAATTCATGAATAGGGATGTTATTCTTGGCACCAACAAGTCCTGCTGCCTCTGTAGCCTCCGTCGGTCCCATATTATATGTTCCGTCAATTGGGAACATGGCATAGTCAATTTGCTTTGTTGCAAAATCCAGCATCCAGTCATTTTTTGATGTATCACCGGCATGGTAAATCACTACGCCATCAACCGTAACAATATATCCAACACACTCCTCTTCCTTATGGTTGCCATTACCGCCTGATTTTACAGCCTCAATTGTAATATCGCCAATTTGATATGTTTCATACACACCATCATGCAAGGCTTCCTTATATGTAATTATCTGACAGTCCGGTTTTTGTACTACAAAATCGCCGGGAATATGATCATCATGTCCATGCGTAACGCAAATAGCATCTGCCGCATCTGCATAATCATCGTCCTTGTACTGATATGCAGGGTCAATGTAGATTACCGTTCCACTCTTTGATACGATTTTGACTCCCGCATGGCCAATATATGTTAGTGTAGCTTTGCCGGTGTAATCAATACTCGACTGTTCTTCTGTACCATGAGCCTCGGGTGCTTCTTCTGTTTGTTTTGCTATTCCTTGCTCCTCGGTTGCTTCTTCTGTTTGTGCTTCTGTACCTTGCTCCTCGGTTGCTTCTTCTGTTTGTGCTTCTGTACCTTGCTCTTCTGTTCCTTGTGATGTAATCTCTGTCTCTGAAGTATAAGTGTTTGCAGTTGCTGTTGTTTCTTTCGATGCCTTATCTTTGCATCCTGCAAAAGCCCCACACATTAATACGAATGCAATAATCATCACAAAACGTCTCATAAAATTCTCCTCCCTTTATTTTGTTATACTGTTATTCTATCCATAACAGCACATCCCATCAGAAAAAGTCGCATTTAAAATCAACACATTTTGCACTTTGTCATTGTGTCTGACGTACTAAAATTCCAAACCATTTATCGATATTTCGTGTGTTGGCAACTTACCGGTTGTTATTTCATACGTTGTAAGCATCCCTGTGGTTGTTATTTCATACGTTGTAGGCATCCCTGTTGTAGTTATTTCATACGTTGTCAACATCTCTGTTGTTGTATTGTTACTTCTTCCACATCCGGACAAAAAGATAGCGAGTAAAAAAACAAGTCCAGGCATCCTTCTCCTCTTCATAAGCGTTCTCCTCCGTGTTTTTCACAAATTTATTAACTAAATTTGGCTACAACATTTAAATCGATATCGCATACGGGAAATAATAAACCGTATTTGTATATTAAATGTATCCAAATTCATTAATTGTTCTCAAATATAAAAGAAAACGCCCGCTTGTTATTTTTTACCCGCTAAAATGTATTCTTCTATTATAAATCAAGCTGTTCAAGTGCCTTCAAACGTTCCTTGTAAACCGTATCTGAGCATTCCTTAAACGTTGCTTCCTGCATCATTGTATTTACCGCTGCACTCGACTTCTTAATCGGCTGAATTGTACCGGCACCGGCGATACATCCGCCCGGACAGGCCATGCCCTCCAGCAAGTAGCCATTGTACTTGCCTGCCTTTGCAAGCTGGAGCATTTTTTTACAATTTTGCAACCCATCTGCACTCTCTACGAGAACTTCCTTATCCGGATCAATTCTCTTGATTGCATTCACAACGGCATTTGCTACGCCCTTGCTTGCCGCAAATCCTCGCCCATCGGCGCTTGCCCTGGAAAGTGGTGCATCTTCCTCAAGCGTTGCAAAGTCAACACCCTTTGCCTCAAACATTCCTGAAACCTCTTCGAAGGTAAGTACGAAATCAACATAACTCCGAATTGTTCTTCGACTTGCTTCAAGCTTTTTCGCCGCACACGGTCCGATAAAAGCAATCTTACAGTCCGGCTCCTTTTGCTTAATCAAACGTGCCGTAAGCACCATCGGTGTAAGTGCCATCGAAATACAATTCGCATAATCGGGAAATTCCTTCTTTGCCATCATTGCCCATGCAGGACAGCAGGATGTACCCATAAACGGAATCTCATTTGGAACTTCACGAAGAAAATCCTTTGCTTCTTCAATCGCACACAAATCTGCTCCGACAGCAACCTCACGGATATCTGTAAATCCCAGTGCCTTAAATGCCGGACGAATTTGTGTATTCTTAAGACCCTCAAACTGACCTGCTACAGCAGGTGCAATAATAGCATACACATTTGTGTCACTCTTAATTGCCATAATCGTCTGGTATATTTGTCCCTTATCAACAATCGCACTAAACGGACAGCTGACAAGGCACATGCCGCAGGATACACATTTATCCTGATCAATCTCAGCTCTGCCATATTCATCAGACTTAATTGCATTCATACCGCACGCTTTGGAACAAGGACGTTCCTGCTTAATTATCGCATTGTATGGACAGCTTTCCAAACACTTTCCACACTTTACACATTTATCCTGATCAATCACAGAACGACGATTCACAATTGAAATAGCACCTCTCGGACAAACCTCCTTACAAGGATGCTCGATACATCCCTGACAACCTTCCGTAACCATAATTTTCTTTTCAGGACACGAATTACAAGCAAATTTTATTACATTGATAAGTGGTGGCTCATAATATTTTTCTTCGATAACTGTTTTCTCCACTCCGCTTGCAATCGGTGCATGCTCCGTAATATTTCGAAGTGACATTCCCATCGCAACGCGAAGTCGTTCACCAATAACCGCTCGCTCCAAAAAGATATCGTCACGTTTACCAACCTCACCCGGAATTATCTTATATGGCAATTCCTCAATTGCATGTGGGTCTTTCCCCTCGTATGCCAAACGCGCGATCTCTGTAAAAACACGGTGTCTGTTTTTTGTCTTGGAAGAGTAAAGTCCTCGCATAATATATCTCCATTTCGTGTTAATTAATAATATTTTCAAAAAACATATAACATATTTCTATCGCTCTATCAATCTTTTTCGAACAATAATATTTACTTTCCGTACATAACTCATCACGCAATCACAGGATGATCCTGCTTTTATCCAACCATCACGCAATCACCAGGTTCTTTTCCAAGCTTATATTCCGCACGCTTATCGTTTACGGTCACGTCATACATACCACGATAACCGGATATTTTCACATAACCATTTTCGTCGGTTACCAAATCCACGGACGTATGCCACTTGTTATGCACATATTCCTTAAGCAAATGATATACAGGCTTTGTCGTGCCATCCTCATGAATAATTCCGCTTGGTGCCTTCAGCCATGCACCATCCGCAAAATCCCAGGCAGTAATCGCCTCAACAATCGGTTCGTTAAACAATCGTACATACATTTCTTCCCATTCTTTTGCCTGGCGCGCCTCACCCTCCGGGGTTGAAGGCCACTCATCCACAACGTAGTCATTTAAATCAACAATATGCGCCGGCATAATCTCACCGGACACCAGGGTGTTTTCCGTAAAATGAAGCGGAAGGCCAAATACAGAAAACCGTTTTAAAACATCTTCAAGCCATGCCATTCCCTTGTAGCCCTGATGTTGATGCGTCTGAATGCCGATGGCATGAATCGGAACACCTGCATCCAGGCAGTCGCTAATAACCCTTCGATATTCATCCGACAAATCAAAATCGTTAATCAGAAGTGTCGCATTCGGATTTGCTGCATGTGCAGCATCAAACACCTCTTTAATAAGCGGTATCCGACCATATTCTTTGCAAATTCGTGTGATTGCATTGTCATATCGATCATAAACCGGCATGATTACTGTTTCATTTATGACATCCCATTTATCAATTTTGCCCTTAAATGCCGTTACATCGCGTTCAATACGTGCAAGCTGCTTCTCAAGAATTGACTTGTTATCATATTCCATGAGCCAAGGTGCACATACCGTATGCCAGCAAAGAGGATGTCCCTTCAAAGAAACACCATGTTCCAGCAAAAAATTTGCTGCATTCATTCGAGTTTCATACTGCGGATGTCCCTCCGTCGGCTCATAATCGCCCCAATAAAACGGAAGTGTCGCATAATTAAAAATGCCAAGCCACTTATTCATACGGTCTTTATAATATGTCTTATCATGAATATACTTATAGTCATAAAACGGAAGAAGCGCATCCGGAATATCATTTGTAAGCGGAATGGAGTCAAAGCCACCACAACCAAATAGAAATTCATGCTTCTTTAACTCGAAATGTACCTTCTGTCCTGCAAGCACATTGCCTTTTTCATCAACAACCTTCACACATGCCGTCTCACATCTATGCTCTACTCTGTTCATATATCATAACCTCCCATTTAAAACAAAGTGAAAGATTTTTCTTCACACTTCAAAATTCTCACGCATGAAAAACTTGGTCTCTTTGGCGTAATTCAACAAAAGAGCGCAAATCCAACGGACCTGCGCTCTTTGCAAATTCATTATTTAGATTGAAAGATTCTCGCCCTTTAATCCAATGAAGCTTCCTTCAGGAAGTCCGCCTTCAGCATGACCAATCAACCACTTATTTGTAGCAGCAAGAAGCGCATCCTCACCACCGGCATGAGCCTCTGCAAGCGGATAATTTGTTCCCTTCGGGAGAACAACAACCACCTTAAATCCGGCATCATCAACGTTGCATGGTGCATAGTGAAGTGTTGTAGCAAATACCTCTACACCCATACCCGCCGGTACGAGAAATGCTTCCATCTTCGAAGTGTCATATGTATTATCTTCCTCAACGTCAGTCTGACTACCAATAATAAGAACGGCATCCGTACATGCAATATTAAGTTCTGAGCTTCGGTGGTACTCAGCTGCATTTAACTTCTTGTTATGACCATTACAGAAACCAATTTGAACATCAAGTTCACCATATGCTCTTGTCTTGAATTCCTGTGCAATCGGAAGTGCCTCAAGATAATCAACAGACGGTTCATAAATAACACCATCAGGAAGTGGAGCCTGCTCCATAGCCTTAATCAATTCTGTGAAGTCGTAGCCCTCGAGTACACGTCCATACTTGCGGAACGAACGATCAGTAACCTTTTTAATTTCCATTATATAACTCCTCCTTATTTGATAAATTCTATGTGTGAATTATAACATACTGAATTCTGACGTAACAACAAAATACGTTAGTATCTTTTTACCATAATTGCTATATTGCACAAAATTATTTTTAGAAGTTGATTGTCCTCGGTGCTTCTGAAAATGACGAAAAGGTTGCTGTTGCATCTTCAAAATAAAGTACCTCTGTATTATCATCCTCTTCAGAATACATAGCCCTTAAATGCGGATAATTATCAAGCATATGTTTCTTTGCTTCCTTGCGTTCATCCCGAACAAGCCTTCCTGCTAAACAAAGCCGGTTGTTACCATCGAAGCAGCTAATTTCAACATTTGGATTCTTTTGAATCTGTTTCGAAACTTCCTTCATAGTGCAAAGCTCCTTTAATAAATTTTAACCTCAAATCCGCCTTCGAACGCCTCTCCGGGAGCCAGTCGATTGCCGTATTCCCGTTTTTTCAAATCTCCGTCAAAACCTACGCGATCGCAACGACCATACCAAGGCTCAATACAGACAAACGGTGCCTGTTTTTTTGTTGGTGACCAAATACCCATAAGAGGAGTATCAAATTGAACTGTCACGTATGTATCACCATCCGGCGCAACAAGGGAAACCTCATCCAGTTGCTGATTCTCAATAATTAACGCATCTCGATCAAACATTGTTTCCGTTATTTTGTACATGCCGTTATTCGTTTTTAGTGCAAAGCTTTCATCCGAAAGCAGTCCATCCGCAAGAACGCCAATCAAAACAGAATCAACCGGCTGACCATTCTTTTTGAGTAAGAGACTGTAATCGGTCTGCCTGCCCTTGTTGTTAATCGGGCACAGAAATGCCGGATGTCCACCAATCGAAAACAGCAATTCCTTTGTATCAGTATTCTCTACCTTCCAGTTCACGCGAAGTGTGTTCCCATCCAGTGCATATCCAACATACAAAGAAAAATGAAATGGGTATTTCGCAAATGTTTCACCTGAATCACGAAGCACAAAACAAATAGAATCCTCCGTCCTTTCACAAAGTTCAAACTCCATATCGCGAGCAAATCCATGCTGTCCCATCTTGTATTCGTCACCCTCATAACGATACGCACCGCCACTGACAGATCCTACAAAAGGAAACAGAACCGGTGCTGTTCTTGCCCAATATCTCGCATCTGCATTCCATAAATACTCCTTATCGTCATGAACGAGAGAAGCAAGTTCAGCTCCCTTTGCATTTATTTCTGCCTTCATATAATCATTTTCTATAAAATACATATTAACCTCCCAAATGCCCAATAACAAGAAAGACCACCGAAGTGATCTTTCCTTTTAAAACAGATTTAATTCTTTACAATTAATACATGCTTCATAGATGCGTCAAGATTAATTGTAATTCTCCAGTTCAATTTGCGTTAACTTACCATCACTAAATGAAAGTTGTACAGAATTCGAATAAGCATCGTCAGACATTTCGTATGTAAGTGAACAATATGTTCCATCATCACTCGTATAGTCTCTATCCGGCTCGCCCATAATACTCTTACAATCATCGATTGACATGTCTCTTGTAATACCATTATTG
This sequence comes from uncultured Lachnospiraceae bacterium, assembly GCA_945492935.1. GTDB lineage: Bacteria > Bacillota > Clostridia > Lachnospirales > Lachnospiraceae > Coprococcus_C. Next base: position 2,114 of record CALYVE010000048.1, on the reverse strand, counting down.
AGTGTTGAAACATAGAGATTTTTCCAACCGTCAAACATGAAATCAACACCTAAAATTTCACAATCACGAATCTTGCGTGTTCCGTTACCGGTTAAGTTTTTAAAACGCACATAAATATATGAGCCATCTGCTGCTGTTGCCTTCTCGCTGAATGTGTACTGATAATCCTCCAGATTCTGATCAAGATACGAGTCATCCATCGAAAATCCCATTGCCTCAATATCACTATATGTCATGTTTCCGAGATAATATGTAACGCCATTATATACAAAGCCCATGCTATTCCAGTCCCAGTCGCCTACCGGCTCTACGGAAGTCTGTGTTGTTGGTTCCTCAGTTGTTGGTTCCTCGGTTGGTTCCTCGGTTGGTTCTTCCGTCGGTACTTCTGTAGGCTCCTCCGTTGTAGGAGTTGGTTCCTGAACAGTATTTGAAAGCATCTCATCTGTTATTGCATATACAATATACCAATCGCCATCCGTCTTACCTGAAATAATAGTCTCCTGAAGCACAACGGTTCCATTTTTGCCGGAATAAGTCTCTTCAACTGTAAAGCTATATGCCTTCTTGATATCAATCTTTGAACCAAAAGCTGTCTTGATTTTATTCTCTACATCATCAATATTGCTTACTTTACTAATCTTTTTGACTTCGTAGGATACCTTAAGATTGCTACCAAACGTCGTATCCTGCATATCCCAGTAACCTTCATTATCCGATACACCAGCTGATAAATACACATTTCCAAGCATTATATCTCTATAATCCGGGTGAAACGCTTCATAGGCTTCCTCTAAATCTCTGTTTTCAAAACCTTCAAAAAACTTCTCTATTGGTTTTTCTGCTGCCTTCTTGTCCTTTTTCTCAATGATTTTAGGAGCCAAAAATGCTGCGCAAATACAACCGGCAATAAGAATAACAGCAATAATTATACCAACAATCAAACCTGTCTTTTTCTTCTTTGGCGGATTGTTCGGCATTTTCGGTTGTACCGGCTGACTATATGTATTGAACTGTGGCTGCGTCTGATTATACATTTGGTTCCCCGCCTGCTGTCCATACATACCATTTGTCGTTTGCTGTCCCTGATTATACATGTTGCCCGGCATCTGCTGCGACTGATTATACATATTGTTCGGCATCTGCTGCGACTGATTATACATATTGTTCGGTATCTGCTGTGACTGATTTGCCATATTGTTCGGCATCTGCTGTGACTGTCCATACATATCGTTCATCATCTGCGGTGGCATCTGACCATAGGCATCCTGAGGTACAATTACAGTCTGGTCATTGTCATTTGAATTAAAATCCATAAGAAAACCCTCCGTTCATTCTCCTTTTAAAAAAATGATATCATTGATATTCTAGTAAATTGGTTGCTAAAAAGCAATGACATCAATGAATTTGTTTCTGTCAAGTAATCGCTGGCATGGTTCTTGCTCGGACAATTTCTTGTCCGGATACTTTCTCCAAAGTGATGGTTCAATTCCGGTACCGCTTTCGCTTAGTTGCTCCATGAAGAAAGCTGTTTGTTCCACGAAGTGATTGTAAATTAATCCTCCGGTGCAATTTTCTCGAACAAATACGCAAGCACTTCCGGCGTAAACTGTCTTGCCGCAACACCAATAACAAACGATCCATCGTCCTGCTTTTCCTGTCTTGTCACATCTGCATACATAATCATCGTCTGTGCCACGATAATAACATCTTTTCCTACGATCTCCGGCATATCAGCCGGTGCTATGATACCCATACCAAGCGGGCTCACATTATCTGTCTTAACATAATACTTGTCAAATGTATCACATGTTACAATCACTGCATCTGCTAAATAACCAACTCTGTTTATTTGTCTGCGTTCTTCCATAATTCCTCCTATTCTTTCATCACTACCCTGTGACATTCATTCACCTTCGTGTTGTCATGTAATCGGCAGGTTTCTGTATCTATCTGCTCTTACATTGTCCTGTTTATTATACCAAATCTACATAGAATTGTTCAACATAAAAGACAGAGAATAAACAACCAATATATATTTCTTTTATTTCTTAGAGGAATTCTCCGTCATGAGCATGCCTCTCGGCATTTTAACAACCTGGATGAAAATTGAATAT
>CALYVE010000047.1 GCA_945492935.1 uncultured Lachnospiraceae bacterium | reverse complement strand
GAAGTCGGATGACAAAATCTTTCTTGCGGTTCTGTTTATGATTTGTGCACATTCGCTGATTGAGCATCATTTGATTGAGCATTATTATAATGTTTTTATTCTTTTACCGTTTGCTCGCTTTGACGAGAAAAAAATACGACTGAAACCGACATATCAAATAAAACAAGTTTGATTTGTCAAAAGGAAAGGGCTCTGCCATGGGCAAGAAACAACAATCAATTAAGATTAATTTTATTATGAACGCGCTGCTATCCATGTCGTCGTTCCTATTCCCGTTAATTACATTTCCGTATGTCTGTCGAACGATTCTGCCTGCAGGCTACGGAAAGACGCAGTTTGCAAGTTCTGTGATAATATACTTTGTCAATTTTGCCCAGCTTGGTATTCCGACGTATGGTATCCGGGCATGTGCAAAGGTGCGGGATGACCGAAAAAAATTGTCAAAAACGGTGCATGAGATTTTTGTCATCGGATTTGTGACATGTATTATCTCCTACATTGCATTTTTCTTATCAGTAGCATTTGTGCCGAAATTCCGTGCGGAAAAAACATTGTTCCTCTTGATGAGTTCCTCGATTTTGTTTTATACAATCGGTATTGAGTGGCTCTATAAAGCGTTGGAGCAATACAAATATATAACCGTTCGTTCGCTCATTTTTAAGGTGATTGCGCTTGGGGCGATGTTTTTACTCGTTCATACAGAAGAGGATTATGTCATTTACGGCGTCATTTCAATCTTTGCAAGCTCGGCATCGAATATTATGAATTTCTTTTATGCGCGACATTTCATTGATATAAAACCAATGGGCGGATACAATTACAGACAACATCTAAAGTCGATTTTTGTCTTTTTTGCGATGTCGTGCGCTACGACAATTTATGTGCATCTTGATTCGGTTATGCTCGGTTTTATGAAGACCGACGAGGATGTTGGATATTACAATACCGCAATTAAAATCAAAATGATTTTAGTGAGCATCGTAACCTCATTAGGAGCTGTTTTACTCCCGCGTGTATCGTATTATATCAAGAATAAAATGCAGGATGAGTTTGAGCGAATTACAAAAAAAGCATTGACCTTTGTTGTAGTATTTGCCATGCCGCTTTGCCTGTATTTTATGCTTTACGCAACGGAGAGTGTTTATTTTTTGTCGGGAATTGAATATGAGAAGGCAATTATCCCGATGATTATCATCATGGGTACACTCCCGATCATCGGACTGACAAACATCATGGGAATCCAGATGCTTGTCCCGCTCGAAAAAGAAAAATATGTATTATATTCCGAGGTGGCAGGTGCGATTATCGATTTAATCATTAATGTCTTTTTAATACCGAAAATGGCTTCTGCCGGCGCTGCCATCGGCACGCTTGTTGCAGAGATTGTCGTATGGATTGTCCAATATATAGCACTTCGTGACATTGTGCGGCCCGCTTATCGGATGGTTCCGTTTTTTAAAGTAATTACCGGAATGGTGCTTGGAACAGCCGGTTCGGTCTGGGTTAAATTCCTGAATTTTGGAAATATGAAGCTTGAATTAGAATGTTTTATTAAGCTTGCTGTTTCCGCATGCTTATTCTTTGGTATTTATCTTCTTGTACTGCTTTTGTTAAAGGAGCAGCTGACGACGGAGATTACATCCGGTATATGGAAGAAGCTTTTTAAACGACGTGGAGAGGAAAAGATAAAAACAGATGATTAATACGAAAAAAATATCAGCAAATAATATTATGAAATATCGTGGAGAATTGTTTGGTTTTGCCGCATTATGGATAGTTATGTTTCATATTTGCAACCAAATCGGATTGCCTTTTGGAGGCTTTTTCGGGAAAGCCTGTACAAAGGTAATCAAATGGGGAAACAGAGGCGTTGATTTATTCCTTTTTCTTTCGGCAATCGGACTTTGTGTGTCGATGCAGAAAAATACAATCAAGGATTTCTACAAAAACCGTATTCGTAAAGTTGTAGTTCCGGTATTGATTTGCTGTGTTTTGTATTTCGGATGGGAAGATCTTTATATCGGAGGCGGAGATTTTCTTAATTTCATATTAAATATTACCACGATTAATTTCTGGATTAAGGGCAACGGACCGCATCCGCATTGGTATATAGCACTTATTCTTATTTTGTATATAATTTTTCCGCTTGTGTATAAGCTTGATGTTAAGACAAAGCATATTAGTACCGTTGGATTTATGGGTGCGGCATGGATGATTGAATATGCCGTATATGCCTGCTCTGTTGAAAAATATGATAGCATTGAAACAGCACTGTCCCGTGCGCCATATTTCTTTGCCTGTGTGATTGTTGCGCAGGAAATTATTCGAAAAAAAGACAAGTGTCGCAAAATCGGATTATGGTTTTATGTTTTTGGTGCAGCACTCATGACACTTATGCCGAAGCTTGTAGGGCATGATCTTCCAAAACCGATTGGGCGGTATGTAGGAGCGATTTTTATTCTTTGTGTTGCCATGATTTATGTGTGGGCAAGAGAGAATATGCCAAATCTAACAAAGATTTTTGCAGTTTTGTTTCAATGGTGCGGAAAATATTCTTTGGAAGTATATTTGATTCATGTTCTTGTTATTCGTGTAATCCTAATGTATAATTGGTTTCCGAAATTATCCGTTCTCGCATGGTATTTTGTGATAACCGGTTTATCGTTTGTACTTGCTGTTGCATTATCAGCCTGTACAAAATTGCTGAACAAAAAGATTTCAATTTGAAAGAAAAATACAGGTTGGGCAGGAGTCCGTTTTCCGGTCCGACCGTTTTTTTATACCGTATATATTGCTTTACAAATTGCGGCAAAATCGGTATACTGTACATATGTAGGCAAATGGGGTTAGTGATTGATTTTGCTGCATATCAAGATGAAGGAGTGTAGGGATGGAACAGTCAAAAGAGTACACAGTAAACATCAAGGATTGTGTGAAATATATAGTTAGCAAATGGAAGGTGCTTCTTCTTGTCACAAGTATTTTTGCGCTGCTTGCGGCCGGTGTTGCAGCATTTCATTATATTCGCCAGATAGAGAATGTGGATGCATTGCAAAAGGAGTTGGAAGAGGATTATGCGATTAATTCACAGAATTATGAGGAGACTTACGCAAAAGCAACAGAAACACTTGAAAAAATGACAAAAAGAGTTGAGGAACAGGATGAATACATGAATGCGTCCATTTACCTTGGACTCGATGATCGAAACGTACTTACAACAAGTATCGGTATGTATTTAGTAATGGATGAGAGTGAATACAAACGCATGTCATACATTGATTGTTGTGTGGATGGCATTATGGCAAAGACAAATTGGGATAAGCTAGCTGAAAAGTACGATACTTTGCCGACATATCTTCAGGAAATCGTAAAGGTCGAGCCGGATTATGAGCATGGAATTATCGAAATCAATGTCCTTTATCCGGATGAGACGATTGCCGGTGAAATTCTTGATGAAATTTTGGCAAACATGGATTCTATCTGCAACGAATACAATTTTTTAGGAGAAGCAAGCTTCCGGTATGTGAATCGTACAGTCCGGTTTAGGGTTGATGATGAGCTTGCCGAAAAGAGAGAAGAAGCACAAAAAATATATCAGGAGTATGTGAATCAGCTTGCGGAAGGACAGGCGCAGGTTGATGCATTTTATGCGCCAAGCTATCCGAATTTCAAGAATGAATTCTGGAAAAAAGCAATCTTAAAGAGCATGATTTTAGTCGTTGCCGGCATTTTGTTCGGAGCTTTTGCTGTATGTGGATTTTACTATATCCAATACGTCAAAAAAGGCATTGTTTTCCAGCCGAGTGAATACCGGAGACTTACAGGGATTGAAATGCTTGGTTGTCTTGATGGCAACGCAGATGAACTCACATACCGTAATATTGCCATAAAGATTGCATCCCGAAACAGAAAGATGGTTCTCCTTGCCGGAAATCAGGAGCAAGGTCTGCTCGACAAGTTCAAGACAGAGCTTATGTCGTGCTTTGAGACGATGGATGTAAGCGGTATTGAATTTTTAACATCAGATATCAGCACGGATGAAGATTTCATAGCAAAGCTATATACTGCGGAGGCTGTTGTATGCATAGTCGAATGCAAAAAGACGACACTGTCAGACTGTTTAGTCTGGGAGCAGGCTGTTGCTGATGCAAAGAAGGATTTGATTGGTAACATTGTAATTTAATATCCGATGGAATAAGAGGAATACAGAAGAGGTGACCTGCTACAAAATAGTTGCATGTAGGTTGCCCTTTTCTGTGTAAGAAACATTAAGCAAGAGGAGAGAAAAATGCTAAATACAACAATATTATATATCGATCCGGGAACGGGTGCGATGCTTTTCTCGGTACTTATGGGCATTGTAAGCGCCGCATTCTTTTTGTTGCAAAAGGTTATGCTCAAGCTCAAATTCCTATTGAGCGGCGGAAAGGTAAAAACGGATACAAAGGATTGCCTGCCCTATGTGATTTTTAGTGACAGTAAACGTTATTGGAATGTGTTTAAGCCAATCTGCGATGAGTTTGAGAAGCGGAAAATCGAATGTGAATATTGGACAGCATCCCCGGATGACCCGGCACTGGAAGTACCATATGAATATGTGAAAACAAGATTTATCGGCGAAGGGAACAAAGCATATGCAACGTTAAACCTCATGAAAGCTGATATATGTCTTGCGACAACTCCCGGTCTTGATGTGTACCAGTGGAAGCGTTCAAAAAACACAAAGAAATATGTTCACATTGTGCATGAGATTGGCGAGGTATTAATGTATCGCATGTTCGGCACAGATTATTTCGATGCAGTCCTTTTGTCAGGAGAATTCCAGAAGGAGGGTATTCGAAAGCTTGAAAGCATGCGTAATATAAGGAAGAAGGAATTAGTTGTTATTGGTTCGACTTATATGGACTCTATGGCAGAGAAGAAAAAGGAGGTCGCTCCTGTTTCCAATGATATTCCGGTTGTACTTGCAGCACCGACGTGGGGTGTCAGCTCAACGTTAAACCGATTCGGGGAGAAATTCCTGCAGGCACTCGTAGATACCGGTTTCAAGATAATCGTACGTCCGCATCCGCAGAGCTTTGTTTCGGATCCGGAGCTTATGGATGAATTACAAAAGAAATTTCCGGAGAGTGATATGTTTTCCTGGAATACAGATAACGACAACTTTTGTGTATTAAATCAGGCAGATGTTATGATTTCAGACTTTTCCGGCGTTGTCTTTGATTATTCGCTTATTTTTGACAAACCGGTTATTTATACAAATACAATGCTTGATTTATCGCCATATGATGCATCATGGACAGATGAGGAGATTTGGAGAAGACAGGTTTTACCAAAGCTTGGTGTGGAATTAAAGGAGTCGGATTTTGAGCATCTGAAGGATGTCATCAATCATGTAATTGGCGATGAAAAATATCAGCAGGGAAGAGATTATGTGCGTGATATGGCATGGGAGTACAAGGGGAAAGCAGCTGAGAAGGCTGTTGATTATTTATGCGGACTCCGCGAGACACTTACAAAGGTTGAGGAATAATTTATGTGGAATTTACTATACAATCTAATCGTGATGCCTATCCAGATTGTTGTTGAAATGACATATTCATTTATGTATCGTCTACTGGATAATCGGGGACTTGCGATTATTGCGGTCAGTCTTGTGATACAAACACTTATTTTGCCGCTCTATAAACGTTCGGATGCGTTGCAGGATGAGGAACGCGAAAAACAAAAATCGATGGAGCGTTGGGTGAAGCATATCAAAAAGACGTTCAAGGGTGATGAGCGGTTTATGATGCTCAACACATATTATCGTCAAAATGATTACAAACCATACTATGCACTGAAGAGCTCATTTTCCATCTTATTGCAGATTCCGTTTTTTATGGCTGCATATAATTACTTGTCACACCTGCAAGAGCTTCGCGGGGTGTCCTTCCTATTTATTAAGGATTTGGGCGCACCGGATCATATGTTTCATATCGGGGGATTTTATGTAAACTTCCTGCCGATTGCCATGACTCTCATAAATATTGTGTCAGGCATCATATACACGAAAGGACTTCCTGTAAAGAGCAAGCTTCAGGTGTATGGTCTTGCGGCGGTTTTTTTGGTGTTGCTGTATAACAGTCCGGCAGGTCTTGTTCTTTACTGGACGATGAACAACATATATTCACTTCTTAAGAATGTATTTATGAAGCTTGTGAAACTTCCGAAGCATTCACTCGGCGTACGGCTTAAGGAACGCCTTTTCAGGCTTCCGGATTCCCGTAAGCTATTTGTGACAGAACAGATTATTCTTACTGTTTTGCTTGGTGCATTCATTCCGCTTTCGATTATCAGTGCATCGGCAACGGAATTTTTAGTTGACGGAAAAAGTCCGGTTCCGCTTGTAATTCATACACTTTCCGTGTACGTCGGATTCTTTGTGGTTTGGTTTTCGATTTTTTATTATTTTATGTCGGACAATGCGCGGAAGCTGTTTTCAATCTTATTGTTCGGCGTAATCGGAACCGGCTTATTTAATTACATGGCATATAGCGGAAGACTTGGACGTATGTCGCCAATGCTTGTATATGATGAACTCCCGCTTTGGAGCCGCAAGGACCGAATTGTCAATCTCGTAGTTGTTGTTGCAATTTTTGCGATTCTCTGGGTACTTGTTTTCAAGCTTAATAAGCTTTGTAAGCAGATACTTCAGATATGTGCGGTCTGTTTGCTTGCGGTCTGCTTTATATATGGTCAGCGGGTAAGCAAAGCCGTAAAACAGTACCAAAACAATGGAGGAAAGGTATCCGGCGGAGAGATTTTTGCCCTTAGTACAGAAGGAGAGAATGTCGTCGTCATCATGCTTGACCGCGCAATTAACGGGTATGTGCCATATATTATGAATGAGTTTCCGGAAATTGCGGAGGCGTTTTCGGATTTTACATATTACCCAAATACAATCAGCTTTGGGTTATGTACGAATTATGCGGCACCGGCACTTTTTGGCGGTTACGAATACACGCCAAAAAGGATGAATGAACGAGATAATGAAAAGCTTGTGGATAAGCATAACGAAGCGATTCGTGTGTTACCGGCTGTATTTTCTGCAAATGATTATGAGGTGACCGTTTGCGATCCGCCATATGCGAACTATCAATGGACACCGGACGTTTCAATTTATGATGATCTCGAACATGTAAATGCTTATGTGACAGAGGGGCAGTATCGTCAGCAGAAGCTTATGTCGTCGGACAATGTTTACCGCAAGATGCAACAGAGCAATTTTATTTACTTCGGAATCGATAAGCTTTTACCACTTCAGCTGCAGTGGTCGATGTACAACGTCGGCATGTACTGTACAACAATAAGCTCGTCAAATGCCGTTATATCTGATGCCTTCAAAAACTCATACACATCACTTGTGAGTCTGAAGGAAATGACAGCGATTCGTGAAGATTCCGGCAAGCATTTTCTTATGCTGCAAAATAGTACAACGCATGAGCCGGTTGTTTTGAAATCACCGGATTACACACCTTCCGATGATGTGGATTGGGAGGAGGAACTTGCAAAACAGCCGGAACACGTAATTAACGGCAAGGAGCTTCGTGTAGATGATGCGGAGACACTTGCATATTATCAGACAAATGTTGCTGCCCTAAAGGCGGTGGCAGACTGGCTTGATTTCTTAAAGCAAAAGGGTGCTTATGATAATACAAGAATCATTATTGTTTCTGATCACGGCGAAGAACTTGGCCAGTTTGGTCAGATTGATGAGAATGTGGACATCGAAAGCTTTAACGCACTGTTGCTTGTAAAGGATATAAACGCTTCCGGATATAGTGTGTCGGATGCGTTTATGACAACCGCTGATGTGCCTTATTATGCGGTAAAGGATATCATTGATAATCCGGTGAATCCATATACAGGGAAAGTTATTAACAACGATGAGAAGTATGCGCATCCACAGTATATCACGACATCATCGAACTGGGATGTTACAAAAAACAACGGGAATCGCTTTGATGATTCCGATGGTATTTGGTATCAGGTTGAGGGGGATATTTTTCTTCCGTCAAACTGGAAACGATCAACAGATGAATAAATTGTTTCTGCGGGAATCATACAAAGGTTGAGGAATCATTTATGTGGAATTTACTTTACAATCTAATCGTAATGCCTATCCAGATGGTCGTTGAGATTACATATTTGCTTATGAGCCGTTTCCTTGGAAATCAGGGATTTGCGATTATTGCTGTAAGCATTGTTATCCAGACACTCATTCTGCCGCTTTACAAGCGTTCCGATGCATTGCAGGATGAGGAACGGGAAAAGCAAAAGGAAATGGAGCATTGGGTTAAGCACATCAAAAAGACGTTTCATGGGGATGAGCGGTTTATGATGCTGCAAACCTACTATAGACAACAAAATTATAAGTCATACGATGCCTTAAAGAGTTCCATTTCGATTTTGCTCCAAATTCCGTTTTTTATGGCTGCGTACAATTATCTGTCCCATTTGCAGGAAATCAAAGGAACCGCATTCTGGGTGATTCCTGACTTGGGCGAACCGGATCGGCTGTTGCATATATTTGGCATGCAGCTTAATATGCTTCCGATTGCGATGACTGTGATAAATATCGTATCGGGAATCATTTATACAAAAGGAATGCCGCGCAAAAGCAAGGTTCAGGTATACGGTCTTGCAGTCGTATTCCTTGTCCTGCTTTATAACAGTCCGGCCGGATTGGTTTTGTATTGGACGATGAACAACATTTATTCTTTGCTAAAAAATGTTTGCATGAAGCTTTTGAAGCGTCCGGGGGATTGCAATAAGAAACCGAAAAAATACAGACAAAAAATAACAGCATTTCTGGATGGCATAAAGCTTGATAAAGGACTGTTTTTGTGGGAAGTGTTGTTTTTGGTAATTCTCTTCGGATTTTTGATTCCGGTGTCAGTCGTTCGTGCATCCGCTTCCGAATTTGTCATTGACGGACGCAATCCAATGAGCCTTGTATTAAATGTCTTCGAAATATACATTGGTGTTTTTGGAATCTGGTTTTCAATTTTCTATCTGTTGATGACAACGAATGCAAAAAAAATCTTTAGCATTGGCTTACTAGGTTTCCTTGGCGTGTTTGTCGTGGATTATATGGCATTCGGAACTGATACGGGCGTTATGTCTGCGTTGCTTGTGTTTGAAGAGCCAATGGTTTTTTCAAACACTGAGAAGCTGTTAAATATTGTTGTGATTGTCGGCTTGTTTATCAT